>JACRAA010000095.1 GCA_016213595.1 Actinomycetota bacterium
GGCCTCGCCGGGGTCCTGTTCGCCGCAGCGTACGCGCTGGGCCTCACGGACCCGGGCGCGTTCCTCTTCTACCTCACGTTCGCACTCGCACTGGCGCTCACCCTCGTGCGGAGTGGCCTGTTCGGGTGGCTCGCCCAGTGCGCGGCGGACAACAAGAAGGTCCTCGTCTTCGCGGCGTTCTTCGTCGCGTTCATGTTCCCGTTCACCCAGAACGGGTCGGACGCGAACCTGTCGATCGCCACCCAGGTGCTGTTCTTCTCGGCCACCGCGCTGGGCCTCAACATCGTCGTCGGCATGGTCGGCCTGCTCGACCTCGGCTACATCGCGTTCCTGGGCGCAGGCGCGTTCACGGCCGCGAGTCTCTCCGGGTCCCTGTTCGCCCACATCAACTGGCACCCGCCGTTCATCGTCACCGTGCTCATCAGCGGCGTGGTCTCCTCGCTGCTCGGCCTGATCATCGGGACTCCGACCCTGCGGGTCTCGGGCGACTACCTCGCCATCGTCACGCGGGCGTTCGGAGTGATCTGCCGGATCACGATGAACAACCTCGACGGCACGGACGGACCCAACATCACCAACGGCTCCAACGGCATCAACAACGTGCCGGAGCTCAAGCTGCTGGGGTTCAACTGGGGCGACCCCCACGTCGTCCTCGGCATCGACATCGGCCGGTTCGCGAACTACTTCTGGCTGATGCTCATCGTGCTCGCCCTGATCATGGTCGTCTTCGTGAACCTCAACCGCTCCCGGATCGGCCGGGGCTGGGTGGCGATCCGCGAGGACGAGCTCGCCGCGGAGGCCATGGGCGTCAACACGTTCGCCCTGAAGCTCCTCGCGTTCGCCGGCGGTGCGTTCCTCGCGTGCGTCGCGGGCTCCGTGAAGGCGCACTACGACATCTCGGTCACCCCGGACCAGTATGTGTTCCTCGAGTCGGCGTTCCTGCTGGCCGCTGTCGTCCTCGGCGGCATGGGCACGGTCATGGGCGTCCTGGTCGGCGCCACGATCCTCAAGCTCCTCCCCGAGAAGCTGCGGTTCTTCTCCGACTACCGGCTCATGCTGTTCGGTCTGCTGCTCGTGTTCATGATGCGCTTCCGTCCTGAAGGCATCATCGCGGACGAGCGCCGGCAGCTCGAGTTCCACGCGGAGGACGAGGAGCTGGCAGAGGAAGTCGAGAGCGAGCTGATCGCCTACCACGACCACTACAACCCCGACGCCGTGACGGAGGAGCTCCGATGACCGCCGCACCCGTACAGGTCGACGACAGGGTCCCCGCCGCGGAGCGCGGTGTTCTGCTGGATGCACGGAACGTGACGATGCAGTTCGGCGGCCTGCGGGCCGTCGGGAACGTGAGCATGCAGGTGCATGCGGGCGAGATCGTCGGGCTGATCGGCCCGAACGGCGCGGGCAAGACGACGTTCTTCAACTGCCTCACCGGGCTGTACCGGCCCACGGCCGGCAGTGTCACCTTCGCCGGTCAGCCGCTGCCGCCGAGGCCGCGGAAGGTCGTGTACGCCGGGATGGCCCGGACGTTCCAGAACATCCGCCTGTTCCACAACATGACGGCCCTCGAGAACGTCATGGTGGGTCGCTACTGCCGTACGAAGTCCAACGCCATCGACGCGGTCTTCCGGCTCCCTCGCCACCGCCGCGAGGAGCGCGAGGCGACGGCTCGCAGTCTCGAGCTGCTCGCGTTCGTCGGGCTGGAGAAGAAGGCGGACGCCTTGTCGCGCAACCTCCCGTACGGCGACCAGCGCCGGCTGGAGATCGCCCGGGCGCTGGCGACCGACCCGCAGCTGCTCCTGCTCGACGAGCCGACCGCCGGGATGAACCCTCAGGAGACGCGCGAGGCGGAGGACCTGATCTTCCGGATCCGCGACCTCGGGTTGGCGGTGCTCGTCATCGAGCACGACATGCGGTTCATCTTCAACCTCTGCGACCGGGTGTACTGCCTGGTCCGGGGTGAGGTGCTCGTCGAGGGTGCGGGTGACGTGGTCCAGAACGACCCCCGGGTCATCGAGGCGTACATCGGACGGCCGACCGCCATCGAGGAGGACGAGAACCATGCTTGAGGTCAAGGACATGGTGGTCGCGTACGGCCGGGTGAACGCCGTGAAGGGCATCACGTTCACGGTGCAGAAGGGCCAGGTCGTCACGCTCCTGGGCACGAACGGCGCCGGGAAGTCGACGACGCTGCGGGCCATCTCCGGACTGCTCCAGCTGGTGTCCGGCTCGATCACGTTCGAGGGGGAGAAGCTCGACGGCACGCCCGCCCATCGGATCGTCCAGCGCGGCATCGCCCAGTCGCCCGAGGGCCGCCGGCTGTTCCGCCACATGAGCGTCGAGGACAACCTCAAGCTGGGAGCGTTCTCGCGCAAGGACGCCGCAGGGGTCAGGTCGGACCTGGCACGGGTGTACGACCTGTTCCCGGTGCTGGGGGAGCGACGCTCTGAGGCGGCCGGCGTGTTCTCGGGCGGTGAGCAGCAGATGCTCGCCATCGGACGCGCGATGATGAGCCGCCCCAAGCTGCTGATGCTCGACGAGCCGTCGATGGGGCTGAGCCCGATCATGACGCAGACGATCATGCGGACCATCCGTACCCTGCAGTCCGAGGGCGTGACCATCCTCCTCGTCGAGCAGAACGCGTCGGCAGCACTGTCGCTCGCGGACCGCGGGTACGTCCTCGAAGTCGGCCGGATCATCTTCTCCGACACCGGCAAGGCGCTGCTCGGCGACGACCGTGTGAAGAGGGCGTACCTCGGCGCGAGCTGAGGCAGACGTGCGCGGGGGCCCGGGGGCTGTCCATCGGGTCCCGGGACGTGGCAGCATGGCGCAGCCGTCTAGGCCCACGAGTGATGGATGGAGCTGCCCATGCCCGCCTCCCGACCCGCTGACAGTCATGACGTGATCCGCGTCGTGGGGGCCCGCGAGAACAACCTGAAGGATGTCTCGGTCGACATCCCGAAGCGCCGGCTCACCGTGTTCACGGGGGTGTCCGGGTCCGGGAAGAGCTCGCTGGTCTTCGACACGATCGCCGCCGAGTCGCAACGGCTCATCAACGAGACGTACAGCTCCTTCGTCCAGGGCTTCATGCCGAACCTGGCGAGGCCGGAGGTCGACCTGCTCGACGGGCTGACCACCGCGATCCTCGTCGACCAGCAGCGCATGTTCGGGGACCCGCGCTCCACGGTCGGGACGGCGACCGACGCCAACGCACTGCTCCGGATCCTGTTCAGCCGCGTCGGCGAGCCCCACGTCGGACCGCCGAGCGCGTTCTCGTTCAACCTGGCCACAGCCCGGGGGAGCGGGGCCGTCACGGTCGACCGCGGGGCGGCGACGAAGGCCCAGAGGGCGTCCTTCACCCGGCTGGGCGGCATGTGCGTCCGCTGCGAGGGCCGCGGCCAGGTGACGGACTTCGACCTCACGGCGCTGTACGACGACAGCCTGTCGCTGCGTGGGGGCGCGCTGAAGGTGCCGGGATACAGCATGGACGGCTGGTACGGGCGGATCTTCGAGGGCTCGGGACTGCCGATGGACAAGCCGATCCGCGAGTACAGCGCCAAGGAGCTCCACAACCTGCTCTACCGGGAGCCGACGAAGATCAAGGTCGAGGGCATCAACCTCACGTACGAGGGCCTGATCCCGAAGATCACCAAGTCGATGCTCTCGAAGGACCCCGAGGCGATGCAGCCACACGTACGTGCCTTCGTGGACCGGGCGATCACGTTCGGGACCTGTCCCGAGTGCGGGGGCACCCGGCTCAACGCGGAGGCGCGGTCCTGCAGGATCGCGGGCATCAGCATCGCCGAGGCCTGCGCGATGCAGATCAGCGACCTGGCCGCGTGGGTCCGGAGCCTGGACCTGCCGGCGGTGGCGCCCCTGCTGACGACGATCCGGGAGACCCTCGACTCGTTCGTGGAGATCGGGCTCGGCTACCTGAGCCTCGACCGGTCTGCGGGCACGCTCTCGGGAGGTGAGGCGCAGCGGACGAAGATGATTCGCCACCTCGGGTCGGCGCTCACGGACGTCACGTACGTCTTCGACGAGCCGACGATCGGGCTCCACCCCCACGACATCCGCCGGATGAACGACCTGCTGCTGCGGCTGCGGGACAAGGGGAACACCGTGCTGGTCGTCGAGCACAAGCCGGAGGTGATCCAGATCGCCGACCACGTCGTCGACCTGGGGCCGGGCGCAGGCAGTGCCGGCGGCGAGCTGGTGTACGAGGGGACTGTGGACGGGCTGCGGCGCAGCGACACGGTGACCGGACGCCACCTCGACGACCGGGCACGGGTCAAGGACGCCGTACGGACAGCGACGGGTGTGATCGAGATCCGTGGGGCGGACGAGCACAACCTGCGGGACGTGGACGTCGACATCCCGACCGGGGTGCTGGTCGTCGTCACGGGGGTCGCCGGGTCCGGCAAGAGCTCCCTCATCCACGGGTCGGTGGCGGGCCGAGAGGGCGTGGTGGCGATCGACCAGACGCCGATCCGCGGGTCGCGGCGAAGCAACCCCGCGACGTACACGGGACTGCTCGACCCGATCCGTACCGCCTTCGCCAAGACCAACGGGGTCAAGGCCTCGCTGTTCAGCGCCAACTCGGAGGGTGCCTGTCCGACCTGCAACGGTGCGGGCGTGGTCTACACGGAGCTGGGCGTCATGGCGACCGTCTCGACCGTCTGCGAGGAGTGCGAGGGTCGCCGCTTCCAGGCAGCGGTCCTGGAGTACCGGCTCGGCGGCCTCAGCATCGCGGACGTCCTCGACCTGCCCGTCGAGGAGGCGCTGAGGTTCTTCGGAGAGGGCGAGGCGAGGACGCCTGCCGCGCACCGGGTGCTCGAGCGCCTCTCCGACGTGGGGCTGGGCTACCTCAGCCTCGGGCAGCCGCTGACCACGTTGTCGGGCGGCGAGCAGCAGCGGCTCAAGCTGGCCGCGCAGCTCGCTGACAAGGCCAGCGTGTACGTGCTCGACGAGCCGACGGCCGGGCTGCACCTCGCCGACGTGGCTCAGCTGCTGGGCCTGCTCGACCGCCTCGTGGACTCGGGCCGCTCGGTCATCGTCATCGAGCATCACCAGGCCGTCATGGCGCATGCCGACTGGATCATCGACCTCGGACCGGGAGCGGGGCACGACGGGGGCAGGGTGGTGTACGAGGGGACGCCGTCCGCGTTGGTCGCTACCCGCACCACGCTGACGGGCCAGCACCTGGCGGAGTACGTGGGCCGCTGAGGCTCCCGCTCACCGAGCGACCGGCCTCTCAAGAATCCCATCGCCGGCTCATAGCGGATTCTCAGCGTGCGACGCCTATACAGGATGGGAGTGAAAGGCGAGCCAGATGTCAGAGCCCCCCGAGGACAGCACCCGACGACCGGGACCGTCGTACACCCCGCCCGGGTACGAGGGTCAGCCGCACCCCGACGAGGGTCGACCCAGGTTCGACGGCCAGTCAGCGTGGTACGGCGAGCAGCAGCCGCCGACGTACGGCAGCGCGTACGGCCAGAACGGGGCGTACGGACAGGCGGGGTCGTACGGGCAGCAAGGGTCGTACGGACAGCAAGGGTCGTACGGACAGCAAGGGTCGTACGGGCAGCCGGGGGCGTACGGACAGCAGGGGTCGTACGGGCAGCCGGGCCAGTACGGAGGCTGGGCGCCGCCGACGGGAGCGCCGGGATGGCCGACTGGGGGAGCGGGGAACCCGTACAGGACGGGCTACACCACGACCTCACCCACGCCGCCGCC
>JACRAA010000098.1 GCA_016213595.1 Actinomycetota bacterium
GCCTGGAACGCGTCGACCAGTCGCGGGTTGAACAGGACGGACCGCGCCCAGCCCTCCCCCGCACCCCGCGTGTCGCCGTACGAGAAGCCGCCGCAGGCGACGAGGCCGACGACGTCGGCGAGGTCGAAGCGCGCCGTCTGCAGGTCGGTCATGTGCACGTCGTACGTGGCGAAGCCGGCGGCGTGGAACGCGTACGCCGTCTCGAGATGGCTGTTCACGCCCTGCTCGCGCAGGATGGCCACCTTCGGACGCGCCCCCCGTGCGACGTACGGCGCGGCGACGTCGGCGACAGGGTCGAACGTCGGCGCGACGACGAGCGCGGGCGAGGCGGCCCCCACCGCTCCATGCTCCTCGTCGGCGCACTCCGGGTTGTCGCGCAAGCTGGCGATCCGCCACGACACCTCGTCCCACGCCTGGACGAGGTCCCCCAGGTCCTCGTCGAGGACGCTCTCGCCGGCGAAGGACACCCGCACGCGACGGTCCTGTGCCGTACGCCCCACCACCCGGCTCGTCCCGGCCAGACCATGTGCGGCAAGCACCTCCAGCACCCGCTCTGTGTCGTTCTCCGCGACGCCCAGCACGACGCCGAGCTCCTCGCTGAAGAGGGCGGCGATGCCGTCGACCTCTAGCTGGAGACCGACAGCGCCGGCGAAGGCCAGCTCGCACGCAGTGGCCCACAGCCCGCCGTCCGAGCGGTCGTGGTAGGCGGAGACGAGCCCTTCGGCGCGGAGCTGCTGCAGGGCGGACGCCAGCGCGACCAGGCGCGACGGGTCGTCGAGGTCGGGCACGACGTCGCCGTACTGCCCGCACACCTGGGCGAGCATCGAGCCTCCGAGCCGGTCCGCGCCGGCTCCGAGGTCGACGAGCACGAGCGAGGACCCTGGAGTCAGCTCGGGGGTCCACGTGCCGGCCACCGTGGGCAGCGAGGCGAACGCAGACACGACGAGCGAGACCGGGGACGTGACCTGCCGTACAGCCCCGCTCTCGGTCGTCCAGCGCGTCCGCATCGACAGCGAGTCCTTGCCGACCGGTACGGAGATGCCGAGCGCAGGGCACAGCTCCATGGCGACGGCCTGCACCGTGTCGTACAGCGCCGCGTCCTCGCCGTCCTCGCCGCAGGCCGCCATCCAGTTGCAGCTCAGCTTGACCCCCGACAGCGTCACGGGGGCCGCGAGCAGGTTGGTGAGCGCCTCGCCCACGGCCATCCGTCCGGACGCGGGCGCGTTCACGGCTGCCAGCGGCATCCGCTCGCCGGACGCCATCGCCTGGCCCGCGAGACCCGTGTAGTCGGACAGCGTCACGGCCACGTCGGCCACGGGGACCTGCCACGGCCCGACCATCTGGTCGCGGTGGTTCAGGCCGCCGACGGTACGGTCCCCGATCGTGATGAGGAAGCGCTTCGACGCGACGGAGGGGTGACGCAGGACGGCGTACGCCGCGTCCCGGAGGTGGACCCCGGTGAGGTCGAGTGCGGGCGCGTGGCGCTCGACCCGGCGCACGTCCCGCGTCATCCGTGGCGGCTTGCCGAGCAGCACCTCCATGGGCATGTCGATCGGTCGGTCGTCGCCCTCGGCGTCCTCAGCACCGGGTGCCAGGACCAGCCGGCCGTCGTCCCGGGCCACGCCGACCACTGCGTACGGGCACCGCTCACGCTCGCACAGCGCCGCGAACCCCTCGAGCGACGAGGGCCGGAGAGCCAGCACGTACCGTTCCTGGCTCTCGTTGCTCCAGATCTCCTTCGGCGCGAGGCCGGACTCCTCCACCGGTACGGCCGACAGGTCGAACCGCGCGCCGAGCCCGGCACCTTCGACGAGCTCCGGGAACGCGTTCGACAGCCCGCCTGCACCCACGTCGTGGATCGAGAGGATCGGGTTGTCGGCGCCCAGGCCACGACAGTGGTTGATGACCTCCTGCGCGCGCCGCTGGATCTCGGGGTTGCCGCGCTGCACGGAGTCGAAGTCGAGCTCCGCGGCGTTCGAGCCGGCGGCCATCGACGACGCGGCGCCACCGCCCATCCCGATGCGCATGCCCGGGCCGCCGATCTGCACGAGCAGCGTGCCCGGCTCGTACAGCACCTTCTCCGTCTGGCTCGCGCTGATGGACCCCAGCCCGCCGGCGCTCATCACCGGCTTGTGGTAGCCGCGTCGTACACCGTCGACCGTCTGCTCGTACACCCGGAAGAAGCCGCCCAGACCCGGCCGGCCGAACTCGTTGTTGAACGCGGCGGCGCCCAGCGGTCCGGCGACCATGATGTCGAGCGGGCTCGCGATGTGCGAGGGCGCTCCGTACGGGTCGCGCTCCCACGGCTCGTCGGTGCCCGGCAGGTGGAGGTTGGACACCGCGAAGCCGGTGAGGCCGGCCTTCGGCGCGGAGCCCCGTCCCGTCGCACCCTCGTCGCGGATCTCACCGCCGGACCCGGTCGCCGCGCCTGGGAACGGGCTGATGGCTGTCGGGTGGTTGTGGGTCTCCACCTTCATCAGCACGTGGACCTCGTCGGGAGTGGCGACGTACTCGCTCGGGCCGTCCGCGGCTTCCGGGGCCCATCGGGTGACGGGGCCGCCCTGCATCACCGAGGCGTTGTCCTTGTACGCGATCACGGTGCCCTGCCCCGCGACGGCCTCGGTGTGCCGGATCATCGCGAACAGGGACTTCTCCTGCGGCACGCCGTCCAGGACGAAGTCGGCGTTGAAGATCTTGTGGCGGCAGTGCTCCGAGTTGGCCTGCGCGAACATCGTGAGCTCGACGTCGGTGGGGTTGCGGCCGAGGCCGGTGAACGCGTCCACGAGGTAGTCCACCTCGTCGCCGGAGAGAGCCAGGCCGAACGAGACGTTGGCCTCCTCGATGGCTGAACGGCCCCGGCCCAGCACGTCGACGTGGGCCATCGGCTCCGCCTCGCGCTCGTCGAAGAGGTGCGTGGACTCGTCGACCGTGGCGAACGCGGACTCGGTCATCCGGTCGTGGAGGACGTCCGCGCACAGGTCCCACTGGGCGTCGCTCAAGGGGACACCGCTCGCCACCGTGTACTCGACGACCCGCTCCACGCGCCGTACGGCCACACCGCAGCTGTGCGCGATGTCCGTGGCCTTCGACGCCCAGGGAGACAGGGTGCCCAGGCGCGGGGCGACGACGACGGTGGTGGTGGACTCTCCCGTCGCGGCCGGGCCGACCGGAGGCCCGTACGTGAGGAGCCGGCTGACCGTGTCCAGGGTCGCCGAGCCGAGGGCCGTGTCGCTCGCGACGTGGTGCACGTACCGGGCGGAGACACCCGACACGGCCGGTACGAGTGCCTGCAGCCGCCGTACGAGCGCGGCCGCCCGGAACGGCGAGAGGGCGTTGCCGCCACCGACTGAGGTCAGCACGTACGCGTGGGGCATGGCGGCTCCGGATCGAGTGGTCGGTCGGCGCTGCCAAGGCTAGTGGTCGTCGCCGGCCGGTTCGCCGGCGTCCACCCGTCCGACCCCCTGACGACACCTCCCCTCGGACCGTGGGGGTTAGCATCGCCGTGTGCGTGTGGTGATCGTGGCGGAGAGCTTCCTGCCCCAGGTGAACGGGGTGACCAACTCGGTGCTGCGCGTCCTCGAGCATCTCCGGACGCGCGGCCACGAGGCGCTCGTCATCGCCCCGCACGACGCCGGGGTGCCCGAGTCGTACGCAGGGTTCCCGGTCATCGCCCTCAACGCGATGAGCCTGCCGGGGTACGCGGACGTCCGGATCGGGCTCACGCCCACGTCGCAGTTCGAGCGGATCTTCGCCGACTTCGCGCCCGACGTCGTCCACCTCGCGGCGCCGTTCTCCATGGGCTACAACGCGGTCCTCGCGACGAGCAGGATGTCGATCCCGAGCGTGGCGGTGTTCCAGACGGAGATCGCGTCGTACGCCGCCAGCTACGGCTGGGCTCGGATCACCCCCGTCCTGTGGCGCCGGCTCCGCCGCATCCACAGCCTCGCGACGCTCACGCTCGCGCCGAGCACGTACACGGCCCAGACGCTCGCGGAACGCGGCGTGCCACGGGTCCGCATCTGGGGGCGCGGCGTGGACTCCGTACGGTTCAGCCCGGCGAAGCGCGACGAGGCACTGCGCGCCGAGCTGGCACCGAACGGCGAGGTGGTCGTCGGCTACATGGGCCGGCTCGCGCCGGAGAAGCAGGTCGCCGACCTCGGCGCCCTCGCCGGCATCCCCGGCTCGAGGCTCGTCGTCGTCGGTGACGGCCCGTCCCGTACAGAGCTCGAGGGTCTGCTGCCAGGCGCGTACTTCGCCGGCAAGCTCGCCGGCGACGAGCTGCCACGGATGGTCGCGAGCATGGACGTGTTCGTCCACCCCGGCGAGCTGGAGACGTTCGGCCAGGCCATCCAGGAGGCGGAGGCGTGCGGCGTCCCGGTCGTCGCGACCGGCGTCGGCGGCCCGCTCGACCTCGTGCAGCCGGATGCCAACGGCATGCTGTACCCGCCCGGCGACCTGGCGACGATGCGGGAGCAGGTCGAGGCCCTCGTCGCCGATCCTGCCCGTCGCCGCCGGCTGGCCGCCGGAGCCCGTGCGGCGGTGAGCCACCGCACCTGGTCGTACATCTGCGACCAGCTCCTGACGCACTACGACGACGCGTACCGCTCTGTACGGCACGGCGAGCTCGAGGTCGTGTAGCGGCTCCGCCTCCATGTCGTGTAGCGGCCCCGCCTCCATTCAGTGGCAGCTACCGGGCCGCCGGTGACGAGATCGCCGGGAACGGGCCTCGTTCTGCCACTGAACGGACGTGGTTGCTCCGAGACGACGCCGCGGGGTCAGCGGACGACGAGCCTCGGGACGGACAGCAGACCTGAGGAGACGCCTACGTCGGCCAGCTCCAGGTCCTGCATGCCGAAGCGGGTGCCGTACCTCTCCTCGACCTGCTCGACGAGCTGGGAGGTGCGCTCGTCGACGGCGACCGCGTTCGCGAGCGTGTTGGAGACCGCGAGCGTCAGCGTGTGCTCGCCGCTCGGGAGGTCTCCCAGCCCGAGGACGTACGGCGGGCACCACACGACCCCCGTCCTCCGGCCGTCGACGAAGACCTCCGCCACGTCGCCGACCGGTGGGGTCACCTCGGCCCTGAACGAACGCCCGACCATGCCGCGTTCGGCGGTCGTCCCAGCATCCACCGGGCGGGCCTCGCCGAAAGACAGCATGACGTCGGAGTCCTCGGTGAGCGTGAACGTCGTCGAGTACGTCGCCGTCCCCGAGACGTGCCTTGTCTCCTCCTGGTCCTCCCAGCGGTGTGGCAGGCTGACGGGTTCGGGGTCTCCCGAGCCGTACGAGACCTGCCAGCCTCCGGTCTCGACGAGCGTGTCCTGACCCCGGGTACCTGACTCGGCGTCGGCCGGCGTGACGACGGGCCAGCCCTCCACGTCGTCTCCGACCAGCACCAGCACCGCTTCGTACGGGTCCAGCTCCAGCGGCACACCGTCGCCCACGCGGCCCTCACGAAGGACCGCCGTCGACATGGGGTCCCACACCTGGAACCGCGACCCGGACCGGGGGCGCACGACCCCCTGCCAGGGCTCCGGACCGGTAACAGCCACGAGGTAGTCGTCGACCCCGCCCACGCGGCGGTGGAGCACACCGACCTCCGGTGCCGCGGGCAGGACCGCGAGGTCCGGGCCAACCTCCTCGGCCAGCACATCTGCCAGCCCGGCCACGTCCGAGCGGACCGCGCCCGGCACCTCGACGGACGAGTCCACGAGGACCACCTTCGTCCCTCTCGCGACGCTCGCCTCGAGCCAGCTGAGCGTCGCCCCGGGGACGTCGTGAGCACGGGCGAGCACCACGACGCGCCTCGACCCCGGCTCCAGGACGCTGACAGCGTCGTCGTCGAGCAGGTCGAAGTCGAGCCCCGCGTCGCGGATGGCTCCGGGGAGCGCGTCGCCGAGGTACGGCTTCGTCGCGCGGAACAGGTCGACATGGCCTCCCTGCGCCTTGCCGAGCACGGCCGCCACGTCGCGGTTCGGCAGGTACAGCAGCGCATCCGCCACGTGCTCCCCCTGTCGCAGCAGCCAGCTCAGGCGTGTCAGGTAGCGGGTGAGCTCGGGCATCGCGACCCACCAGGGGTTGCGGTCGTCGAGCGCGCCGGACGCGTAGAAGAACCACCCCACGCCCGGGGCGTCCGGCGGGCTGTACGGCCAGCCGTGGCCGACGATCTGGTTGACGCCGCCGAGGAAGTGCTGGTGGGCCTCGCCCTTGAGGTCGAGCGGGGTCGCCCGGAACGACGGGGAGTGGACCCACGTCCAGGTCTCGGCGGACACGACGTCCAGCCCGTACAGGTGCGCGGCCGATGTCGCCCAGCGGCTCTGCGTGACCTCACGGAACCCCCAGCCCTCCCCTTCGTAGAGGTCCGCGTAGCGGTAGGAGGAGACCGTGCCCGGCGGGGTGCCGTAGCTCTGGATCCGGAAGGGGACACCGCGGGCGTTGGCCCACTCCCGGCACACGCCGATGAACCCCTCCTCGTACAGCTCGGTGAGCGTCTGCCACATGTCCGCGCGGACGGACTGCGCCTCGGGCGCCTCCACGGCCAGGCAGTACAGCAGGGGCAGCACGTCGTAGCCGCGGCGGGAGAGGAACTCGGCCGGCAGGTCCGGGGTCCAGTCCGACTCGTACACCTCGAGGCTGTCGCAGAACACCGACCCGAGCAGCTCGGCCGGGACGGCGTCGAGGATGGGGTCCCCCAACGCGGCGAGGTGGGCCTTCGTGGCTTCCGCGCTGTAGTGGTCGAGCACCTTGCCCTCCGCGCCGACCGCAGCCCGCTTGACGTTCTGACCGGTCAGGCGGCTGTGCGCGAGCAGGACGTGCCGGGGCCCGAGCCCCGCGGGAACGTGGGCGACGCCGTCCTCGATCGGGACGGCGACGTAGTTCCTCCTCGGCTCCTGCGTGCTGCCGTCCGCGACGAACGCGGCCACCAGGGCGTCGCCCGGCCATCCCGACGCACGGATCTCCAGCGGCGTCACCGACACCTCACGCGTCTCCCAGTACAGCCCGCGAGCGGCGTGCTCGTCGCTGATCCAGGGCCCTCCGAACGACCAGCCGCTCCCGAGCGTGACGTCGAGCCGCATGCCGAGCCGCTGGGCCGTCTCGGCGGCGTGGCGCAGGTGGGCGACGAAACCCGGTGAGGGAAGCGGGTCCGTCACCGTGCTGAGCGGGTAGACGTAGGCGACCTCCGCGCCACCGATCCCCGCGGCCTTCATCGCCTCGAGCTCGCGGTCGATCTCCGCGTCCCGTACGTCCGGGCCGAACCACCACCACCGCATCATGGGCGCCGAGCCGGTGGGCGGCTCGACGAATCCGGCGTACAGGTCAGAGGCGTTCACGGTCATGGATGGCTCCGGCTTCGGCTGTTGGAACGCTTCAACCCGACTGCCAGCGCACCTCTGCGTCAAGTGCTTGGCAAAGGTTGACTCAGCCTCGCAGAGCCCCGATCGTCTCCGGCAGCATCCGGGCCAGGTCCTGGGGCGGGTACGGGCCCGGGTGGGCGGCTGCCGTCATCGCCTGGATGGACGCACCGCAGACAGCGGCCGAGACCGTGTCGAGCCCTGCGGCGAGCAGCGTTGAGCAGATGCCGGCGAGGACGTCACCGGAGCCCGCCTGTGCCGTCCACGCAGGACCCGGGACGGCGAGGTGTACCCGGTCGTCGCCCGGACCGCACACGTACTGGGTCGCCCCCTTGAGCAGCACGGCTGTGCCGAAGCGCCGGACAGCGAGGCGTACCGCGTTGACCGGGTCGGTGCTGACGACGGCTCTCTCCGTGCCGAGCAGCCGGGCGAGCTCACCGGCATGCGGCGTGAGCAGGACATCGGGACGGTTCAGCCGCTGAGGCACCTGGGCGAGCGCGTCGGCGTCCACGACGACCGGCAGCCCGGTCGCGAGGAGCTCC
>JACRAA010000090.1 GCA_016213595.1 Actinomycetota bacterium
GCGGTGCTCCGCGCCGGTACGCCGGTCATTGGTGAAGACGTCCTCGGGGAACCTGCCGCCGGCGAGGTACTCCGCGGCCGCGAACAGCAGCTGGTGGTTCTCCGACCAGAAGCACATGCCGTCGTCGCCCGGCTCGGCCATCCAGTACTTGAAGCCGACGAGGGAGCGCCGCACCTGGTCGAGGGACTCGTCGGGGACCTTGCCGGCGAGCAGGACGGCGAGGAGCGCGACGGCACGGAAGTCCGCACAGTCCCGGCGCATGTCGACGAAGCCGCAGAGCTCCGCCAACCCGCCGGTCACCGCGTCGGCGACAGCAGAGTCGTGCGGTTCGGACAGCAGGGCGGCGAGCGCCGCGTACGAGCCCGCGACGGGGCCTGTGAGCACGACTCGGGCGCGCAGCATGCGGTTTCTCATCCCACCTCCATGGCGGCCATCCTGTCGTGCCCGGCTGTGTGAGGGCATCTCCACGAGAGCATCCGGCGAGCCAGGATCTGTCTAGGCTGGCCCCGATGAGCGTGGCAGGGGCAGTGCGGGCCTATCGCGAGGCCAACGACGACTGGCGGGTGGACCTGGTCCTCGCCGCAGCCTTCCTCCTGCTCGGTCTCGTCCCGTACGCGATCCTCGACCCCATCTTCGACCACCTCCAGACGAACCTGCCCGTCGCGATCGTGACCTCGTTCATCGCGTTCCTGTCGATCTCGGTCCGGCGGGCGTTCCCGATGGTCTTCATGTGGGTCACTGCAGCGGCCCTGCTCGTCCAGGTCATCTTCACCTCCGCCCCCGGGGTCGGCGTCGCCGTTGTCCCTCTGGTCGCCTACACGGTGGCGCGGTGGGTGCCGGGCCGCCGCGCCCGAACCGTCGTGGTCCTGGGGGCCTTCGGCGCCGTCGTCGCCCCGCTTCGGTGGATCGTTGCTCCCCTGGGGTTCGGACAGCCTGTGGTGACGGTGGCCGCGATCCTGGCCTCGGGGGTCTGCGTGGGCATCGTCATCACGCCGTACGCCCTGGGCCGCCGGCAGCGCGACGTCGTGAACGCGCGCGAGACGCTGCTCGAGGCCGAGGCGGAGCACTTCCGTACGCTCCTGTCCCAGCGGGAGCACGAGGCGCGCGCGATCGAGGCCCGTACCCGCAACCAGATCGCCCGAGAGCTCCACGACGTCGTCGCACACTCGCTGTCCGTGATCGTCGTCCAGGCCGAGGGCGGGTACGCGCTGGCCGCCAAGAAGCCCGAAGCTGCCGCCGCCGCCCTGGGGACGATCGCCGTCACCGGCCGGGAGGCGCTCACGGAGATGCGACGGATCGTCGCTGTGCTGCGGGAGGGCGAGGACCCGTCGGAGCCGTACGCCCCGGTGCCCACACTCGTCGACATCCCGCAGATGGTCGACAAGACCGGCGCCATCCTGACCGTGACCGGCGAGGTGCCGGAGGTCCCTGCCGCGGTCGGCCTCACCGCCTACCGGGTGGTGCAGGAGGCACTCACGAACGTGCTGAAGCACGCGGGCGCCGATGCCGACCCGCGGGTCCACGTGGCGTACTCGACGACGGGCATCCACCTGGACGTCGTGGACTCCGGTCTCGGTGCGAGGGCCAAGACCGACGGGCGCGGCCACGGCCAGCGCGGCATGGCTGAACGGTTGAGCGCGCTGGGCGGCACGATCGCGGTCGGCCCCGAGACGGACAAGGGGTACCGCGTGCACGCGTGGCTCCCGCTGTCGGGGACGTCGTCAGGGAGGATCGGCTCGTGACCATCCGTGTACTGCTCGTCGACGACCAGGCTCTCGTCCGGAGCGGCTTCCGCATGCTCATCGAGTCCAGCGACGACATCGAGGTCGTCGGTGAGGCTGAGAACGGGGCGAAGGCGGTCGAGGTTCTCGCCGGGACACCCGTCGACGTGGTCCTCATGGACATCAGGATGCCTGTGATGGACGGCGTCGAGGCCACCCGGCGCATCGTCGGCTCCGGGTCGAGCGCGCACGTCCTTGTGCTGACCACGTTCGACGCGGACGAGTACGTCTACGCGGCGCTGCGAGCCGGCGCCAGTGGCTTCCTGCTCAAGGACAGCCGCCCCGAGGAGCTCCTCCGGGCGATCCACACGGTCGCGAACGGGGACGCGGTGATGGCGCCGAGCGCCACGCGCCGGCTGCTCGACCACATCGTCCCGATGCTGCCGACGAGCAGGGACACCCGTGCCGACAGTCGCCTGGAGGTGCTCACCGACCGGGAGCGCGAGGTGCTCGTGGAGATCGCGAAAGGGGCGACGAACGCCGAGATCTCGAGCAGCCTGTACATGGCGGAGGGCACCGTGAAGACCCACATCGGCCGCCTGCTCGCGAAGCTGCAGGCCCGTGACCGCGTCCAGCTCGTCCTCATCGCGTACGAGACGGGCCTCGTCCGGCACTAGCTCGCCGAGAGCACCTGTACCCCTCGGCGAGAGCACCTGTACCTGTCGGCGAGAGCACCTGTATCTGTCTCGGAGAGGACCTGTACGGGGCGTCGGGAGCACGTAAAGGCGCCAGGCCCCTTCGTACAGCCCGCGCTATCCCAGCCGTACGGGCAGGTTCCGCCCGACGCGGGGCCTCAGCACGGACGGCAGCAGCACTTGGCGCTCGCCCTGCTCCACGCTGTCCTCGAGCTCGCCGATCAGCTGGGCCACGAGCAGCGACGCCACCTGCTCGACGGGCTGGACGACGCTCGAGAAGCCGAGCGCCGAGGCGACGGGCGAGTCGTCGAACCCGACGACCGACTCGGCCGGGGAGTATCCCTCGACGGGCGACTCGTACAGCACGCTGAGGGCACCGAGCGCCAGCGAGTCCGTACCGCACGCCGCGGCAGTCACTCCCCTCTCCCGGAGCACACGCATCGCCGCGAAGCCGTTCTGGCTGCCCTCCGCCACGCACATGTCGAGCTCCTGAAGGTCCACGTCCAGACCCGCCATCCCGCGGACCCATCCGTCACGGCGGTGGCTGTCGATCATGGAGGTGTCGCTCGGCCCGATGTAGCCGATCCTCGTGTGTCCCCGCTCGCGCAGCAGCCGGGTGCCCTCCTCGACGCCGGTCGCGTTGTCGATGTCCACCCAGGGGTGCGGCGCGTCCTCCTCGCCCCACGGCCGCCCGAACGAGACGAACGGCATCCCGATCCGACGCAGCTCCGCGGGGCGGTTGTCGTGCGGGGTCGTGTAGGCGAGCATCGCGGCATCGATGAGCCCGGTCTCGTACAGCGGGATGAGCGCGGCGAGCTCTTCCTGCTGCCCCGAGGCCGTGACGAGTACGGGGTGGTAGCCCCGCTCCTCGAGCGCCTCGGTGACGGCGTGGAGGTAGCGGTCCATCACGGAGCCGTTGATGCCGTCGAGCACGGGGGACATCCGCATCCCGACGATCCTCGTACGGTTCGTGCGCAGCGCTCGCGCCGCGGCAGAGGGCCTGTAGCCGGACCGTTCGATATGTTCGCGGACCCGCTCCCTCGTCGACGCCTTGACCAAGTGGGGGGCGTTGATGACGTTGGAGACCGTCTGGCGGGAGACTCCCAGCTCCTTTGCCAGACTGATCAAGGTGGGTCGCGCCATCAGTCTCCTTCGTCACGACGTGGTGACCACCGGAATGTACCTGTGAACTCGCTCAGGGTGTTAGCGGTTGGCCCGTACAGCGGGGCCGCACTGACGCACATTCTCGCGCGCGGCTGTCGCTGTGGTCGCGATATGCCCGATTTGGCGCCCGCCTCACCGTGGCCCGACCATTGCCCACGGGAGTACTTTCGCCCCCTGACCTGTTGAGCAAGAGTGTGCCCGCGTGCATGTCCGGGCCGCTGCGAACACCACCGAGAGCCGAGGAGCCGCTCATGTGCCGTCGTGTCACGTGTCCGATCTGCAACAAGCCCACCTGGGCAGGATGTGGGGACCACATCGAGCAGGCGCTCGCCGGTGTCCCCAAGTCGGAGCGGTGCACGTGCGACTCGAGCCAGAAGCAGAGCTAGCCGATAGCTGCTGACGCGGCCCGGATGGGTCGGGGTTGGATGAGGATACCCCCGAGGGTATAGTGGCGACGTCATCGATCCCCGAGGAGTCGCCACCATGTGCCATCGCACCACGTGCAGGACCTGCAACAAGCCGACCTGGGCCGGTTGCGGCAACCACATCGAGACCGCTCTCGCCGGTGTGCCCAAGTCCC
>JACRAA010000099.1 GCA_016213595.1 Actinomycetota bacterium
ATCGACCAGCGGAAGGCCGCGCTGACCGCGGCCTCGCCGGCGTTCCGGGTCCATGTCGGCGCACCGCCGACGATCCTGGCCCATGGCGCGAAGGACACGATCGTCCCGTACTCGAACGCGGTCCACATGGCCACGCAGCTCGCGCTCGTCGGAGGGACCTACGACCTCCTCACCTACCCGAACTCCGACCACAGCCTCGCCGACGACCCCGACGTCAGCAACCACTTCCTGAGCCTCGTGCTCGACTACGCGGCCCGCGACCTGTCCTGAGCCGAGCGCGCACGGCGGATGCCGTCCTGCCCTCGGGCGGTGGCAGAGCACATTCCCCTAGAGTGGCCGGCACTGACCTGGACGGGAGCGCACGGTGACGACCTTGATGCCGACGGCGTGCGAACGCGACAGGTGGGAGAGCGCCACCTGGCCGCTGGGTGCGCACATCGTCTCGGACAGCGAGGTCACGTTCGCGGTCTACGCTCCGGCCGCGACGCGGCTGGAGCTCGAGCTGTACGCGGAGGCGACGGGCCGCGACGCGTTCACGAGCGTCGAGCTGGTGCGCTGCACGGACGGGATCTGGCGCGGGAAGCTCGTCAACCTCGGAGCCGGAGCCCTCTACGCGTACCGCTGCTGGGGCGCCAACTGGCCGTACGACCGGAGGTGGACGCGCGGCGGCTCCGACGCCGGCTACGACTCGGACGTCGACGACCACGGCAACCGCTTCAACCCCAACAAGGCACTGTTCGACCCGTACGCCCGCGAGCTCACCCACGACCTCGAGAGCAGCAGCATCGTCGACGCGGGCGGTGACGCCGGGGTCTTCGGGACCGGGCACGACCCGTACCGGGGCAGGATCCGACGCGAGGCCGACTCGGGGCCGTACGTGCCGAAGGGCATCGTCGTCGTCGAGGAGGCATGGCGGCGCGAGAAGCCGCTGCTGGCGACGGAGCAGACAGCGATCTACGAGGCTCACGTCAAGGGCCTCACGAGGCATCCCACGTCGTCCAGCCTCTCGGAGCTGCTCAGCCGCACCCCCGGCTTCGAGAAGGTGGCCGACGTGCCGCCGGAGCTCCGCGGCACGTACGCGGGCGCCGCGCGCATGGCGCCGTACCTCAAGGCCCTCGGCATGACCGCGGTCGAGTTCCTGCCGGTGCACCAGACGAGCTCGTCGGCGGGTCGCGACGTCGCCTCGACGAACTGGTGGGGCTACCAGACCCTCGCCTACTTCGCGCCGAACCGTGACTATGCGCACGACACCTCGCCAGGAGGACCGACCCGAGAGTTCAAGGCGATGGTGCAGGCGTTCCACGACGTGGAGATCGAGGTGTACCTCGACGTCGTGTTCCCCCACACCGCCGAGGGCGGCACCTGGGGCGGCCAGCTGGACACCACCGGGTTCGTGACGCTCGGTGGGTTCGCGACGCCCGCGTACTACGCATTGAGCGACGAGCTGACGCTCATCGACGGCGCCACGGGCTGCTCGAACCAGCTCAACTTCTCCTCCGACGTCACGCAGCGGCTGACGCTCGACTCCCTGGCCTACTGGTGCGACCACATGGGCGTCGACGGGTTCCGGTTCGACCTCGCGCCGGTGCTGGGCCGTACGCCCAACGCGTTCGAGCGCCACAACTGGAGCAAGCAGCGGAAGTTCTTCAGGTCCCACCCGCTGCTCGGCGCGATCCGGGACTTCGCGGCGGACCGCAAGATCGAGGTCATCGCGGAGGCCTGGGATCTCTGGGGCTACGAGGTCGGCAACTTCCCCGCAGGGTGGGGCGAGTGGAACGGCCGCTACCGGGACGCGATGCGCTCGTTCTGCAAGGGCGACGCCAACACGCAGGCGTTCACGGCCCAGTTCAACGGCGACTACGCACACTTCTCCGACCAGGGTGGTCCGCAGCACTCGGTGGACCTGGTGACGGCACACGACGGCTTCACGATGGCGGACCTCGTGAGCTACAACAGCAGGATCAACGACCAGCCGTACCCGTTCGGACCCTCCGACGGCGGCGCAGGCGCCACCTTGAGCTGGGACTCGGGTGGTGACCATGCCTTCCGCCGGCAGCGGATCCGCAACTTCCTGACGCTGCTGTTCCTCTCCCGCGGTGTACCGATGTTCGTCGCCGGCGACGAGTACGGGCGGACGCAGAACGGGAACAACAACCCCTGGTGCCTCGACACGGTCGGCATCTGGAACAACTGGGCGGCCGTCGGCACGAACGCTCCTCAGCAGGTGCTCGTCGACCCGGAGCGCGCGGAGATCCGAAGCCACGACAACCTGGGCGTGGGCCTCACCCCGGAGCGCGTCAACCCGCTGCTGCTCTTCACTGCGTACATGGCCTGGCTCCGGCAGCGCCACCCCGGGCTGCACCAGCGGACGTACGCCGACGAGCACCTCGACGCGGGCGACGACGTGACGTACCGGTTCCGCGGCAGCTCGTACGACCAGGACCTGGGCATCGCCGACCGGAGCCTCCCTGTCCTCATCGACTGCAGCGGGGTGGGCGAGGCCGCGGACCTGCTGGTTCTCGTGAACATGGCGGACGCGAACGTGACGTACACGCTGCCGCCGGCGGACTCCGCGCATCCGTGGCGGCTCCTCGTCGACACGTCCGCGGCCCACGAGGCCCACGCCAACCACTGGGTGGGGACCGAAGGCCCGCTCGTCGACGGCAGCTATGAGGCGACGAGCTGGTCGGTCGCCGTACTGACGAACCCGCTCGTGGAGCGCTGAGGGGTCGAGCGCTGAGGGGTCGAGTTGCTAGCGTGGAGCGCTGAGGGGCGGAGTGCTGGGTTCAGCGGGCGACGGCGCTGCCGGCCCAGCGGGTGACGAGAGTACGGGCGCGGGCCAGATCCGCTCCACGCTCGTCGAGCATCCTGAGCAGTGACGTCACGTGCGGGCGGGCCGCGGGGTGGTCGTCGTCGGGGTGCAGGTGGTCGCGGATGTCCTTGAGGGACAGACCGGCCTGACGCAGCGCCTGGATCACCTCGAGCTCGTGGATGTCGGCCTCGGCGTAGCGCCGGTGTCCACTGTGGTCGCGCTGGGGCGCCAGCAGCCCCGACGTCTCGTAGAACCGGATCGTCTCGACCGGAAGACCCGTCCGATCCGCGACCGCTCCGATCGAGCTCACCCCTGTTGTCCTGCTCACGTTCTTAAGGGTACGGAAACCACACCTTGAGCCAGCGCTAGGTTGGAAGACTTCAATCTTGAGTGGACTCCGGGGTGCCGAGGACTGTCCCGTCGAGGGCGTACGGACAGTGCCTCCCTGCCTCTTCCGGCTCGCCCTAGGATCTGGAACCATGCTCACTGTCTCCGCCTACGCAGCCCCCTCAGCCACCGATCCCCTGGTCCCGACCACCGTCCAGCGCCGCGACGTGGGACCGAAGGACGTGCTCATCGCGATCCGGTACGCCGGCATCTGCCACTCCGACATCCACACGGTCCTGGGCGAGTGGGGACCGGTCCAGTACCCGTTGACCGTCGGCCACGAGATCGTGGGTGAGGTCGTCGAGGTGGGCGACCAGGTCACCAGGCACGCGGTCGGGGATCGCGTCGGGGTCGGCTGCATGGTCAACTCGTGCCGCGAGTGCGAGAGCTGCCGGGCCGGCGAGGAGCAGTACTGCCTGAACGGCAACGTCGGGACGTACGCGTCGGTCGACCGGGACGGCACCATCACCCAGGGCGGCTACTCGACCCACATCGTCGTCGACGAGGACTTCGTGCTGAAGGTGCCCGAGTCGATCCCGTACGAGGCGGCCGCCCCGCTGTTGTGCGCCGGCATCACGACCTACTCGCCGCTTCGTCACTGGAAGGCGGGCAAGGGCTCCCGGGTCGCGGTCGTCGGCCTGGGCGGCCTCGGTCACATGGCCGTGAAGTTCGCCCACGCCCTCGGCGCCGAGGTGACCGTACTGTCGCAGTCCCTCCGCAAGAAGGAGGACGGCCTGCGTCTCGGGGCCGACCACTACTACGCGACCAGCGACCCGGCGACGTTCACCGACCTCGCCCGCAGCTTCGACCTCATCATCAACACGGTCAGTGCGCCGCTCGACCTCGACGCCTACCTCGGACTGCTCGCGCTCAACGGCACGATGGTCAACGTGGGCGCCCCGCCCGAGGCTCTGCCGCTCCACGTGTTCACCCTGTTCAGCGGCCGGACCTCGTTCGCGGGCTCCAGCATCGGAGGCATCCGCGAGACGCAGGAGATGCTCGACTTCTGCGCCGAGCACGGCATCGCCTGCGACGTCGAGCTGATCGCCGCGGACGCCATCAACGAGGCGTACGAGCGCGTCCTCGCCTCCGACGTCCGCTACCGCTTCGTCATCGACGCGAGCACCTTCGGCTGAGTTGGGACACGCGGTCTCCGGTCCTGGGTTGCTGCGCGCCGCTCGTACGAGAGGGTTTCGGCCGTCTGGATGGCCTCCTGGACCGGAGGTGGACCCTGGCGCTGAAGCAGACGGCCCAAACCCGTCCCACGCACGCGAGACTGCCCTCCTCTGCTGTGGCAGGGCCCCCGGAGACCTGTCAGCTGTGACCGGGGAAGTCGAAGCTGGCGGAGACGCTGCGCTGGGCCTGGTGGGGCCAGCGGCTGGTGATCGCCTTGGCGCGGGTGTAGAACCTCACGGCCTCGGGGCCGTGGGCGTGGTGGTCACCGAAGAGGGAGCTCTTCCAGCCCCCGAACGAGTAGTAGCCGACCGGCACGGGGATGGGGACGTTCACGCCGATCATGCCGACCTGGACGTCCTCGGTGAAGACGCGGGCAGCCTCGCCGCTGGCGGTGAAGATGGCGGTGCCGTTGCCGTACGGGCCGGAGTTGATCAGCTCGATCGCGTCCTCCAGCGTGTCGACCTCCATGACGACGAGCAGCGGGCCGAAGACCTCGTCGCAGTACGCGCGCATCGACGTCGCCACGCCACGGAGCACGGTGGGACCGACGAAGAAGCCCTTCTCATGCCCGGGCACGACGAGGTCGCGGCCGTCGACGACTGCCTCGGCGCCGCCCGTGACGGCCTCCTCGACGAAGTCGAGCACCCGCTGGCGGGACGCGGCCGTGATGACAGGCCCCATCGTCGTCGCCGCTTCGTCGCCGGGCCCGACGACGATCGCGGCGGCCTCCTTGGCGAGCTCGGCGACGAGGGCGTCCCCGGCACCACCGACGGCGACCGCGACCGGTACAGCCATGCACCGTTCGCCCGCCGAGCCGAAGGCGCCGGCGGCGATCTGAGACGCGGCGAACGCCATGTCGGCGTCGGGCATCACGACGGCGTGGTTGTTGGCGCCGCCCAGCGCCTGCACCCGCTTGCCGGCGGCGATGGCCGTCTGCTGGACGTACTGCGCGATGGGCGTCGAACCGACGAACGACACGGCGGCCACCTGGGGGTGGGTGAGGAGCGCGTCCACCGCCTGCTTGCCGCCGTGGACGACCTGGAAGACGCCGTCGGGCAGCCCGGCCCGCTGGTACAGCTCGGCGACAAGGTTCGACGCCGAGGGATCACGCTCGCTGGGCTTGAGGACGAACGCATTGCCCGTGGCGATCGCGACCGGGTGCATCCAGAGCGGCACCATGGCAGGGAAGTTGAACGGCGTGATCCCCGCCACTACTCCCACCGGCTGCCGGATGCTGTGGACGTCGACGCCGCTGGACACGTTCGAGGAGTACTCGCCCTTGAGGTGCGCGGCGATGTTGCAGGCGAACTCGACGGACTCACGACCCCGCGCGATCTCCCCAGCGGCGTCGGGGACGGTCTTGCCGTGCTCACGGCTGATGACGCGGGCGAGGGCGTCGGTGTTCTCGACGAGCAGCTGCCGGAACGCGTACATCACCTCCATCCGTTTCGCCAGGCTCGCCGCGCCCCAGGCCCGTTGCGCCTCCGCGGCCCTCCGGACGGCGAGGTCGACCACTCCTGCGTCCGCCAGCGCGACCTCGCCGACCTGCTGGCCCGTCGAAGGGTCGAGGATCGGCTGGGTCGCGCCGTCGCACGCCACCTGGGCGCCGTCGATCCAGTGGGACACCGTCATCTGTCAGCTCCTTGCATGAGGGAGACGACACGGCCGACCGCGCCGGCCACGTCGTCGTCGTCGGGGTACAGCAGGGACCGGCCGATGACCAGCCCACGTACGCTCGGCTCGGCCAGCGCGTCCGCCCAGCGCTTCTCGTTGCCCGCGTCCACCTCGCCACCCAGGATCAGCAGGGGGAGCGTGGTGGCAGCCGCGACGGCGGTCATGTCGTCGATCGCCGGGATCTTGAGCCAGGTGTACGCGCTCGTGGACCCGAGGCCCGAGGCGATCTGTACGGACCGCACCACCGCTTCGGTCGACAGGTCGTTGTGCAGCACACCATCGACGCGTCGGCTGAGGAAGGGTTCCACCATCGTGATCCGCTGCTGCGCCGCGAGAGCCGTCACCACGCCGCCGCAGGTCTCGAGCGTCCGGACGCTCGCAGGGTCATCCGGGTCGATCCGCAGGAGGAGCTTGCCGCCGTCGAGGTCCGCAGCCGCGATCCCCTCAGCGGTGTAGCCGGTGACCCGGTCGTCCAGCTCGAAGCTGGATCGGGCGATGCCGCCGCGGTTCATGGACCCGAACACGTGCCGGCTCTCCAGCGCGCCCAGCACCGCGAGGTCCTCCACGACGTCGGCCGTTCCCAGGAAGCCGTGGACGCCCGGCTGGCCGAGGGCGACGACGAGGCGGCGCAGCAGCTCCCCTCGGTCCGCCATAGCGCCGGCTCGCCGACCGACGGCGAGGACCCCGCGCGCCGTGTGGTCCGCAGCGATGATGAGCAGCGGGCCGGCGACCGGGTCGGGACGGTGACGACCCCGTACGGCGTCGAGGAAGCGCTCGGGAGCGGTCCACCGCAGCTCGTTCAGGTCTTCGATCTCGGTCACTGGTCCTCCGTCCATCGTGGGCCGCCGAGGACGTCGGTGTGCCCTGCCTCGAGCACACGGTCGATGTCCTCGCTCGTGGGCATCGCCGTCGAGCACTCGAGCCGTGACGCGACGATCGCTCCCGCGGCGCTCGCACGGCGGATGGTCGTGTCCAGGCTCCGGCCGTGCAGCAGGCCGTCGATGAGCGAGCCGCCGAACGCGTCGCCCGCTCCGAGCCCGTTGTACGGAGTGGTGGGTGTCGGCGGCACGACGATCCGCTCGTCGGCGGTCTTGGCGAGCGTCCCGAGCGGACCCTGCTTGACGATCGCGATCTGGACGCCACGCCGCAGGAGCGCGTCGGCGGCCCGGTCGGGGTTCGTCTCCCCGACGGCCACCTCGCACTCCGCGAGGTTCCCGACGGCGACCGTCGACCGGGCAAGGCACCAGTCGTACCGGTGCCGCGCCTCGTCA
>JACRAA010000100.1 GCA_016213595.1 Actinomycetota bacterium
GGAGATGGGCTCGCGTCCGTACTTCTGGACCTCGACGACCTTCTCGGGCGTCATGTCGAGCTCCTTGGCGAGCTCCTCGGGGGTGGGCTCCCGGCCCAGGTCCTGGAGCATCTGGCGCTGGACACGAGCGAGCTTGTTGATGACCTCGACCATGTGGACCGGGATCCGGATGGTCCGGGCCTGGTCGGCCATGGCGCGCGTGATCGCCTGCTTGATCCACCAGGTGGCGTACGTCGAGAACTTGTAGCCCTTGGTGTAGTCGAACTTCTCCACCGCTCGGATGAGTCCGAGGTTCCCCTCCTGGATGAGGTCGAGGAACAGCATGCCGCGGCCCGTGTAGCGCTTCGCCAGCGACACGACGAGGCGGAGGTTCGCCTCCAGCAGGTGGTTCTTCGCCCGCCGTCCGTCCGCCGCGATCCACTCGTAGTCCTCGACGTCGGAGACCTTGACCGGGCTCGTGTCGTTGAGCCGCTCGTCGGCGAACAGGCCGGCCTCGATCCGCTTCGCGAGCTCGACCTCCTGCTCGGCGTTCAGCAGGGCGACCTTGCCGATCTGCTTGAGGTAGTCCTTGACCGGGTCGGCGGTGGCGCCGGCAGCCATGACCTGCTGCTCCGGCTCGTCGGCATCGTCCGCGTCCGAGAGGCTGAAGCCCTCGTCCTCGGTGATCTCCTTCTCGACCACGGCCTCCTTCTCGGGCTCGAACGCGGCGTCGTCGACGTCCTCAAGGCCGCGCTTCTTGCCGCTGACCGTCAGGACGACGTCCTCACCGTCACGGACGAGGGCGATCTTCTTCTCGGTGCTGCCGGAGAGCGCCTCGACGATGGAGGGGGTCTCGTCGTCGTCCTCGGAGTCCGAGGTGTCCTCGAGCTCGTCGCCGCTGAGGTCCTCCAGCTCGGTGACGTCGACGTCCTCCGGGTCCTCGTCGATCCCGTCGGCGGAGTCCTCGTCCTCGGAGACCACCTTGTCGGGCGCAGCGCCGGCACTCCTGCGCTTGCTCGACGCCTGCTCAGCCGGGGCTTTCGCTCGGCCACGACGGGCGGCAGGTGCCTGCTTGGTCGTCGCCTCGAGCTCCTCGTCTGCGATCGCCTCGACGATCTTCACTCCTCGGGGGTTCCGCTTGGGGGGCGTCACGTCCGAGTCGTCGGTACGGGCTGCTGCGGATCGAACCACTGTGTGCCTCTCATGGGAGGGTTCCTGACAAGGGCCGTCACCCAGGGAAACGCGTCAAGAGCGCGCAACGTCCCGCAAGTGTCAATGGCCCGGGGGCCAATAATGCCACGCCTTGACCACTCCTCCAACTGCGGGCTGGCCCTAGAGTGACGCGCGTGCCCGCACCACGACCCGACCGACGACCCCACGAGACGACGGTCCACTCCGTGACGGTCGACGACCCGTACGCGTGGCTCGACGACCTCGAGGACCCGGCGGTCCTGGCCCATCTCGCCGAGGAGACGACGTACGCCGACGAGCAGACCGAGCACCTCCGGCCCCTGAGGGAACGCATCGTGGCCGAGATCTCGTCCCGGACCCTCCAGACCGACCTCAGTGTGCCGGACCACGACGTCGACGAGTCGGGCCGCTCGTGGTGGTACTTCGCCCGTACAGTCGAGGGGCAGGACTACGCCTCGTACCGGCGGGCCCCGGCACCCTCGCGTGACGACGTCCCCGACATGGACCGTCCGATCGAGGGCGAGAAGCTCCTCATCGACCTCAACGCCGAAGCCGCGGGGCACGAGGTCTTCGCGGTCGGCGACGTCGACGTCTCACCGTCCGGGGACCTCCTCCTGTGGACGTGCGACACGGCCGGGGACGAGCTGTACCGCGCGCGCTTCCGGGACCTGGTCACGGGCCAGGACCTGCCCGACGTGCTCGAGGACGTCGCCAGCGTGTGCTGGATCGACGACCGGCACGTCGCGTACACCCTGCTCGACGACTCCTGGCGCCCGTACCTGCTGCGGCGGCACACGCTCGGCACTCCCGTCGCCGAGGACGTCGACATGCTGCGCGAGGACGACGAGAGGTTCTGGCTCTCGGCGGGACGCTCCGGCGACGACCGTTGGCTCGTCGTCGACAGTGCGAGCAAGGCGTCCAGCGAGGTCCACCTGCTCGACGTCTCCACGCCGACCGCCGCGCCCCTCCTCGTCGCTCCTCGGGCCGAGGGCGTCGAGTACGGCGTCGAGCCGGCCGGCGAGCAGCTGTTCATCGTCCACAACAGGACGCACCGCGACTTCGAGCTCGCGGTCGCGGCTGCCCGTCCCCAGGCCTGGCAAGACTGGACGACCGTGGTGGCCGGCGAGGACGGCGTGCGACTGCTCGACGTGACCGCCTACGCGGACCACCTCGTCCTCCACCTCCGCACGGACGGCCTTCCCCGCGTGATGGTGTTCGAGCGGTCTCCCGACGGCTCGGCCGGAACCGGCCGGCTCCTCACCCCACACGCCGGGCTGGAGTCGGTGGCTGCTGTCGACCAGCACTACCGCTCGGACCGCCTCCGGCTGCATCGCGAGTCCTACGTGGACCCCGCCACCGTCCTCGAGGCCTCCTGGGACGGCACGGGAGAGCGGGTCCTCAAGCGCCAGCCCGTCCTGCCGGACCCGGAGGGCCGCCCGTACCGCCCTGAGGACTACGTCCAGCAGCGGCTGTGGGCGCTCGCCGACGACGGGGTCCACGTGCCGGTCTCCGTCGTCAGCCGGAGGGACACGGCGTGGCCCGCACCCTGCGTCCTGTACGGCTACGGGGCGTACGAGACGAGCCTCGACCCCGGCTTCTCGGTGGCCCGGCTGAGTCTCCTGGACCGGGGCGTCGTCGTCGCGTACGCGCACATCCGGGGCGGCGGGGAGCTGGGTCGCGCGTGGTACGAGCAGGGACGTCTCGCGGCGAAGCGGACGACCTTCACGGACTTCGTGGCGGTCGCGCGCCATCTCGTCGACAGCTGCGTGGCGGCGCCGGGACGTCTCGCCGCACGTGGCGCCTCGGCCGGCGGTCTCACCGTGGGCGCCGCCCTGAACCTCGCGCCCGAGCTCTTCTGCGCCGCTCAGGTCGGCGTCGGCTTCCTCGACCCGCTCACCGCCATGCTCGCCGAGGACCTTCCCCTGACCATCACCGAGCGCGACGAGTGGGGCGACCCGGTCGCCGACCCTGAGGCCTTCGCCACCATCGCCGGCTACAGCCCGTACGGCAACGTCGGTGCCGGTCGCTACCCGGACGTCCTGGCCACCGCGGCGCTCCATGACCAGCGCGTCTCGGCGTCGGAACCCGCGAAGTGGGTGGCAGCACTTCGCGCCCGGCC
>JACRAA010000101.1 GCA_016213595.1 Actinomycetota bacterium
CCACCCCGAGGGCCCGGCCCGCCACCTCGTCCGGGACCTCGGTGCTCACGAGGTGGGTCGGCATGACGTCGTCGAGCTGGCTGAGCCACCACGTCGTCAGCTGCGTCAGGACGGCACCCTTGCCGGGGATCGGTGTGGGGAGGACATGGTCGTACGCCGAGACCTTGTCGGTCGCCAGGAGCAGGAGCCGGTCGTCGGGGAGTGCGTACAGCTCGCGGATCTTCCCGGAGTGCACGAGGGGCAGGGTGCTGCGAGTGCTCGACACGCGATCAGTCTAGGGTGAAAGCGTGCGCACGTCCCTCGTCTCCGTGGACGTGCTCGCGGTCCGCCGGAGCGGTGGCGACGTCCAGTTCGCGTCCTACCGACGACGTACGGAGCCGTTCGAAGGCCGGTACGCCCTGCCCGGTGTGCTGCTGCTCGAGGGCGAGCGGCTCGAGGCTGCCGGACGACGCGCTCTGGCCACGAAGACCGGGCTCAGCACCTCCACGATCGGTCAGCTGGTCCTGTTCGACGAGCCGAGCCGCGACCCGCGGGGCGCCACCCTGTCCGCGACGCTGTGGGCGGTGGCGGACGACGACTCCCCGCTGGTCGAGTGGCGCCGGATCGGCGACCCCGGCCAGCTCGCGTTCGACCACGCCGAGATCGTCTCGTTCTGCCAGCCGATGGTCGCGGGTCTGCTGTGGAACGACGTCCCGTTCACGAGGGCGTTGATGGGTGAGCGCTTCACCGTCGGCGACGCCCTCTCGGTCACGGCGGCCCTCACGGGCGACCTGCCGGACCGCGGGAACCTCAACAAGAAGCTCGCTGCGGTCCCCGGGCTGCGTCATGCCGGGTTCGGACCTGGACGCGGGCGACCCTCACAGTGGGAGTGGCCCCCGGAGGTCTGAGGACTCGCCTGCCAGCCTCAGCCGGCCGCGGCCTGGGCCTTGGTCCGCGTGGCTGCAGGCTGCCCCTTGCCGTTCTCGTGCGAGTTCGCGTTCGCGTTCGCGTTGGAGTTCGCGTTCGCGTTGGAGTTGGCGTTCGCGTTGCGGTTCACGTCAGCCTGCGGGTTCTGCTCCCCCGGCCCCTTGCCGTGAGCTCGAGTCGCAGTCGCGGGGGCGGCAGGTACGGTACGAGTCGTCTGCGCGGTCGCGGTCGGCCGTCCTTGGTTGGTCTTCGTCGCGGTGGGGTCCGGCGGCGCAACGTGGGGCACGGGCACTGTCGTCGACACCTCCGCGCTCGGCGTCACCTTCGCGTCCGGGCAGCCGTGGGCGCGTCTGGCGTTGCCGTCCTCGGCCTGGCTCGGGCCTGCCGAGAAGCTCGGGAACGGCAGCCACGACGGCCACCAGCCGGGGATCGGGGTCGCGGCCTGAGGAGCGGGTGACGTTGCGATGCACACCGTCTCGGGCGTCGCCGTCGTGGACTGGCCCAGGCTCACGACCTGGGTCCGAGTGGGCGACGGGGACGTGGTCGTCGCGGGGGTCGTCGGCGCGACCGTCGGCGTGGCCGAGGTCGGCGCGCTGGTGGGAGCCGGCTGCGCGGTTGGCGGCTGGGGCACGAGCGTGATCCGCGCGGCCTGGAACGTGATGGCCGGGGCGGTGGGCTGGGGCGCGAGCGGCAGCACCGGAGTGGGTGCGGGAGGACGGGTGACCGGCGACTGGTCGCCGCCTACGCCCACGATGCTGCCGTCGGGCAAGGTCACTCGGGCTGAGGCTGATGCGCCGCCAGCGCTGCTGTGGGGGACCGGCACGTTGGGAAGCTGAACAGGAGAAGGTCCTGCGGACTTCGGGGCCTGGTACGTGGCGGAGACGACCACGGCCGGGTCTGAGTGCGGGGCCGACTGGAAGGTGCTCAGGGCGATGCTCGCCCCCATGAGGACCGCGCCGACGCCGAGGGCGCCGCCGACAGCCCATACGGCGGGTGATGTGCTCCGCATCTCGATCCCCCCCTTCACAGCAGTCCAACGGGGACGCCACGGGCAGAGCCTCCGCACAGAGTCCTCACCCACTAGAACCGCCTGACAGGCACAACTCATCGTTCGATGAGAACTTCCTCATCCGGCCGGTCCTCGCCCAGCCGGTTGCCGTCGCGACAGACTGGGCGGATGGATGACCCCCTTGCCATGGTGCGTCGGCTCGCCAACCTGGTGAACCTCAGTACACCCCTGGGCCTCGTGATCGCCCGCGCCGGCGGGGCTCGGCTATCGCACGCACCCAGGGGGCTCTGGCTCGCCGAGGGCTACTCCTTGCCCTTCCCGGTCGCGGGCGCGTTCACCGTCGGCAACGTCGTCATCACGCCCCGGTCGGCGGCAGACCTGGGAGACCGGGTGCTCGCGCACGAGGAACGCCACAGCTGGCAGTACATGGCCTGCGGCACGTTCTTCATGCCGCTCTACCTCGCGGCGATGACCTGGTCATGGCTGCGTACCGGGGACCGGGCGGCGAGGAACATCTTCGAACGCGCGGCAGGGCTGGCCGACGGAGGCTACGTGGACGTGCCCCTACGACCACTGCGTCGTCTGCTGCGACGAGGAGTCAGGCCTTGAAGTCCATCCCCAGCCGGGCAGCGGAGCGGTTGCGGCGACGCTCGTCGCGCAGCCGCCTCAGGCGCTTCACGAGGAGCGGGTCGGCGGCGAGTGCGGACGGTGTGTCGATGAGAGCGTTCAGCACCTGGTAGTACCGGGTGGGCGACATGTCGAAGCGCTCCCGGATCGTCTGCTCCTTGGCTCCGGAGGAGCGCCACCACGTACGTTCGAACTCGAGGATCTCGGCATCGCGGGCCGACACCTCGGACCCGCTGACCTGGGTTGCCTGCGACGTCATGGGACTCATGCTAACTCCGGAATCACACTCGTGTCATTCCCCGTCATCGGGCGCTGGTTCGGCCCGGTCGCCACGGGGTACAGGGCTGCCGGGCGCACGCTCGGGGACACGCCCAGGGCTAGGGTGGACCGGACTGCTGCCCCCAGACACGAGGAATGATGCGAAGAATCGAAGGCCGACCGCAGCACTATGCGTGGGGCTCCCCGACAGCCATCCCTGGACTTCTCGGACGTGAGGCGACCGGTGAGCCGTACGCCGAGCACTGGCTCGGGGCCCACGAGTCGGCTCCCTCCCTCGTCGACGGCGCTCCCCTCGACTCGCTGCTCGCGGCGGAGGGCGCGACGATCCTCGGCGCCTCGACCATGGACCGCTACGGCGGCCGGCTGCCGTACCTCATGAAGCTGCTCGCCGCCGACCGGCCCCTGTCCATCCAGGCGCATCCGGACCGAGAGGAGGCCGAGGCGGGGTTCGCCCGGGAGAATGCTGCCGGCGTACCGATCGACGCGCCCGAGCGTACGTATCGGGACGCCTGGCCGAAGCCTGAGGCCATCATCGCCATCACCCCGTTCGTCGGCTTGTGCGGCTTCCGCGACCCGGTCCGTACCGTCTTCCTCATCGAGCAGCTCGGGGTCGCCGATGAGCTCGCCAGCGTCATCGCGCCGCTGACGCACCGCAAGGGCTCCGCGGCGCTGGCCCAGGTGTTCCTCGACGTGCTCAGCGTCGACGGCGACCGGCTCCGGCTCGTCGACGTGGTGGTCGACGCTGCAGCGAACCACACCGACGACGACGCGGAGCTGGGCGAGCTGGCCAGGGCGCTGGTGGCGCTCGGCGACGCCTATCCCGGCGACCGGGGCATCCTGGCTGCCCTCCTCCTCAACGTCGTGACCCTCCAGCCGGGTGAGGGCATGTTCCTCGGGCCGGGGAACATGCACGCCTACCTTCATGGCGTCGGGGTCGAGGTCATGGCGAACTCGGACAACGTCCTGCGTGGTGGCCTGACCGGCAAGCACATCGACGTCGACGAGCTCATGCGGGTCGTACGGTTCCACGCCGAGGAACCGTCCCTGCTGTCGGTGGACGCCGTCGGTCCGCGTACCTACCACTACGCGACGTCCGCCCCGGAGTTCACGGTGTGGCGCGTCGACCCGGGAACCACTCCCGTCCACGTCCCGGGCACGGGGGCACGCATCGGGCTGGTGCTCGACGGGGATGCCGAGCTGACCTCGGGGACCGAGACTCTTCACCTGGAGCGCGGCGAGGCCGTCCTGCTCAGTGCGGGCGACTGCGCGATGGTGCACGGCACCGGGCTGCTGTACCTGTCGGGACCGGGCGCCTAGCCACTGACGGGTGCGCCGGAACCTGCAGGCGGGGGCAGGCAGGGAGCGGTCGGAGGACGCTAGATTTGGCCTGCGCCCTTGTAGCTCAGCGGTAGAGCATCCGCCTTGTAAGCGGAAGGTCGTGGGTTCGATCCCCACCGGGGGCTCTGTGCTCAGCGCCGAGCCGGCGAGCGTTCCGCCGGTCCCGGAGGGTTAGTCTCATGCCCATGCTGATGCCCCCCAAGGCGCCCCCCGTCGCACCCGCCCTCTTGGAGTCGCCCAGCCCAGCCGTACGGCTGCGGCTGATCCGCGGAGTGGCCGGCGGCGCCGCCGCGGCAGCAGTGGTCCTCGCCCTGCGTCTGAGCGGCGTGCTCGTCGGCCCGATCGCCCTGATGGCAGCCGTAGCCCTCGCCCTTCTGGTCCCCGTGGGTCGGACCCTCAGTCAACGGGCACTGCTGGTCGGCTCCGCGGTCCTGGGCTGGCTGGTGGTCACGTTCTGGTTGCCGCTGCCGGTCGGCGGGGTCGGCCGGGCAACGACGCTCATGGCGCTGACAGCCGCCGGCCTGGTGGGGTGGTCGATGGCAGGACCCCACCCCAGAACCAGACTTCGGACGCTTCTGCCACAGGTGACCGTGGGTGACGGGGTGGCCGCCGCCACGACGGGCGTGGCCGCCGCCGTGCTCGCTCCCTGGCTGAGGATCATCGACCCCGCCGGCGCGCTCGCCCTGCTGCTGCCCGGCTGGGACAACTCGGTCCACTTCGACATGGTGGAGATGATCCGGCGGTTCGGCCTGACGGTGGACGGGATCGGTGCAGCCCCTGGCGGTGAGACCTGGTCCGGCGCCAACTACAACCAGTCGTTCCATGCCGTCGCCGCAGCCACGATGGAGCTCCTCGGCCCAGTCCGACCGGCAGCGGGTACAGAGCTGGTGACAATGGTGCAGGCGACCGGCTGGCTGGAAGTGCTCGTCATCGGGCTCCTGGCCGCAGGCATCGTCAGCCTGCCGGCAATGGCCCGTAGGCCAGGGGTGGCCGTCGTGGCTGTCGCCGTCGTCACCGCGGCGTTCCTGCTCGGCCCTGGTGCGATGGCAATGCCTGCCGGGTTCCCCAACTTCTTCTTCGCGTGCGCGCTGGCCGGCTGTGTCCCGCTCGTCGTCATGACAGCCGACAGGATCACCACTCCCGTCATGCTCGCCCTGGGAGGACTTCTGGTCGGGGTGGCGAACAGCTGGATCCTCCTGGTGGTCCTGGCGCTGCCGGCCGCCGTCGCGGTGGTCCTGCCGTTGCGGCGCGACCGCTGGCCGGCCACCCGCCTCGGCTGGACGTCGGTCGTGGCAATCACGCTCCTGACCGCGTTCGGCGGGCTGCATGCGCTGCTGGTCACGTCGAGCCTCGACGCCGGCGCGATCCTGACGACGGTCGGCGGGCTCCCCACACCCAACCGGGGCACGATGGCCGCGACCATAGGCGCCGGTGTGGGCCTCTCCGTCCTCGCCCTGACCCGCCGTCCCGGTAGAGGCGCGGCCACCAGCGCGGCCGTGTTCATCGGCCTGGCCGGCGGCGCAGCGCTGGCAGTCCTCCAGATCACCAGGGCGAAGACCCTGTCGTACTACTTCTGGAAGTACGCCATCGGAGTCGAGCTCATCACGACCGTTCTCGCCGTCGTTGCGATCTCGGCGCTGCTCGACACCGGCCCGGTCACCAGCGCCGCCGCACCGACCCTCACGCAGCCCCGACGACGTCGGCTGGTCGCACGGCTCATAGAAGGAGCCGGCATCACGGTCCTTGCCGCAGCAGCGATGCAGCTCTACGGATTCACAGGAGTGATCGCCGGACCCCTGCTGGTGGCGCCCACCGCGGACGGCATGGTGCAGCGTCAGGCCGCCTCCGTGAGAGCACACACCCCGTCAGTGC
>JACRAA010000094.1 GCA_016213595.1 Actinomycetota bacterium
GCCCGGATCGCGTCGAGCTCGCGGCCGATCTGCTCCACCTCCTCCTCGGTGAGGTGGGTGTACTCCTTGACGTCCGAGATGGCCATGGTCAGTCCTTCCTGTGGGATGGTTTCGAGGGTCGCTTCGCTCGCACCTCAACCACTGTTAGGAGAAACATGGCTATCGCCGACGTCAAGGAGTACACCCACCTCAGCGAGGAGGAGGTCGAGCAGCTCGGACGCGAGCTCGACGCCATCCGCGCGGAGGTGGAGGAGTCGCGCAACGCCGAGGACGCGGCGTACATCAACCGGCTGATCCGCGTGCAGCGCGGCCTGGCCGCGGGCGGACGGGTGGCGATGCTCGCGAGCGCGCACACGAGGGCGGGACGTCCCGCCCTCGTGGCCGGCGCCGCCATGCTGGGGGTCGCCAAGATCCTCGAGAACATGGAGATCGGCCACAACGTCATGCACGGCCAGTGGGACTGGATGAACGACCCCGAGATCCACTCCAGCAACTGGGAGTGGGACACCGCCCAGCCGGCCGAGCAGTGGAAGCACTCGCACAACTACGTCCACCACCAGTTCACCAACGTGCTCGGCCACGACAACGACATCGGCTACGGCATCCTCCGGATGGCGCGCGAGCAGAAGTGGCACCCGGCCAACCTCGGCCAGCCGGTCTACAACGCGCTGCTGGCCTCGCTCTTCCAGTGGGGCGTCGCCCTGCACGACCTCGACCTGGAGCGGATCCGCAAGGGCGAGAAGGACCCGAAGGAGATGAAGCGCCAGCTGCGCCAGATCCTCCGCAAGGGCCGCAACCAGGTCCTCAAGGACTACGTCGTCTACCCGGCGCTGTCCGGGCCGGCGTGGCGCTCGACGCTCAAGGCCAACGCCGCGGCCAACGTGACCCGCAACCTGTGGTCCTACGTGATCATCTTCTGCGGGCACTTCCCCGACGGGGCGCTGCACTTCACCGAGGAGGAGCTCGAGGACGAGACCCGCGCCGAGTGGTACCTGCGCCAGATGCTCGGGTCGGCCAACTTCGAGGGCGGCCGCACGCTCCACGTCCTCAGCGGCAGCCTCGGCTACCAGATCGAGCACCACCTCTTCCCCGACCTGCCGAGCAACCGCTACCCCGAGATCGCCGTGAAGGTGCGCGCCCTCTGCGAGAAGTACGACATCCCCTACACGATCGGCCCGCTGCACCGGCAGTACGGCCAGGCGCTGCGCACGATCATGAAGCTGTCGGTCCCCAACAGCTGGACGAGCAGCGACCAGCCGGAGCCGCCGAGCCCGGTGCGCGACCGCAGGCGGAAGTCCGACGCCGAGCGGCCCACGCGCCGTCCCGAGCTGGGCGCGTGGTCGCGCAGTCCGCGGGAGCGGAGCGCCTGATGGACGCCGCCCCTCGCTCGTTCGACGAGCTCCCCACCGATCCGGCGTACGGCGTGCCGGTGCCGTTCGCCGCCGGCACCGAGGTCGGCGCCACGGTCCGTGACCTCGACAAGAGACGGGTCACCCAGTGTGCGCTCAGCCGGGTGTGCGGCGTCTGCGGCGCGACGCTGGGCCGGCCGCTGGCGTTCGTCGGCTCGCGACGCGAGCTGGACCGGCTGTCGTTCCACTTCCCGCCGAGCCACGTCGACTGCGTGGAGTCACTGCTGGAGGCGTACGCCGACGTGGTCGACCCGGTCCTCGGCCAGGACACCCGGCCCGGCGACTGGGTGGTGGTCACCGCCGCCAGCTTCGAGTTCGTCCGACCCGGTCGCGACGACGTCGACCGCCGCCCGCTCTTCGAGCCGAGGATCCCCGCCCTCGTGCCGTGAGCCGCTGCGCTCGGCGCCGATCCCGGCCGCGACGACGAACGCGATGCCGGCGACGGCCAGCCCGTTGGGCACCTGGCTGAGGGCGAGGAACCCGATGGCCAGCGCGAAGGCGGGCTCGAGCGCCATCAGCGTGCCGAACGCGCCCGTGGTGAGCCGGCGCAGCGCCATCAGCTCCAGGGCGAACGGCACGACCGGCAGCAGGATCGCCAGCCCGAGGCCGTAGAGCAGCAGCTGCGGTGTGAGGTGGTCGACGACGCCCGGTCCGGCCACGACGGTGGCGACCAGGGCGGCGACCGGCATCGAGATCGCCAGGCCGCCCAGTCCGCTCACGGCGTCGCCGACGCGCTGCGTCAGGAGGATGTACGCCGCCCAGCACACGGCCGCGCCGAGCGCGAGGGCCACGCCGACCGGGTCCGCGTCGCCGGTCCACGGCTGGGTCAGGCACACGACGCCCGCGGCCGCGAGCAGGGCCCAGCCGCGCCCCGTGCCGCGGCTCCGCACGACGGCGACCGTCAGCGGGCCGAGGAACTCCAGGGCACTGGCCGTGCCGAGCGGCAGTCGTGCCACCGCGCCCATGAAGAGGATCGTCACGCCGGCGGTGACGACGCCGAGAGCCGTCCCGGCGACGAGTGCCTCGCGGCTGTAGTCGCGCACGCGCGGACGGACGATGACCAGCAGCAGGATGCCGGCCCAGAAGAGGCGCAGCCAGGCCGCGCCGGACGTGCCGAGGTCGTCGATCAGGCCGACCGAGGCAGCGAGTCCGAGCTGGACGCAGAGCATGGCGGCGACGGCCATCGAGGCGCCGGTGCGCGCGGGGGAGCGGGTCATGCGCCCAGTGAAGGTGATCGGGACCGTTCGCGTCCACGTGAGTTTGGTGGACAGTTCGTTCGTTGGATCAGCACAATGGCCGCATGGACGTCCGCCGCCTCCGCATGCTCCTCGAGCTCGCCCGCCTCGGCTCGATGCACGAGGTCGCCGACGCCCTCGGCACCACGACGTCGAGCGTCTCCCAGGGCATCGCGGCCCTGGCGCGCGACGTCCGCACGCCCCTCGTGGAGCCGGACGGCCGGCGGGTCCGGCTGACCCCGGCGGGTCGACGGCTCGCCGACCACGCCGTGACCATCCTCGCCGCGGTCGAGTCCGCGCGCCTCGACCTCGACCCGGGAGCAGAACCGGTCGGCGTGCTCCGCGTGGCCGGGTTCGCGTCGGCGATCCGCACCTCGCTCCTCCCCGCGATCGACGACCTCCGCACCGCCCACCCCGGCATCGACGTGCGGATCCTCGAGCACGAACCGCCGGAGTCGTTCGACCTGCTCGCCCGGGACGAGGTCGACCTGGCGCTCGTCTACGACTACGACCTCGCACCCGCGGAGTGGCGCGACGACCACGAGGTCACGCCGCTGTGGACGCGCGAGTGGGGAGTGGGCGTGCCCACGCGCGACCGCCGGCTGGCGATGGCCGACCTCGCCGACCGCGACTGGATCGTGAACTCTCGCCACTTCGCCGACGAGCGCGCGCTCCGCTCACTGACGGCACGCGCCGGCTTCGCCCCGCGGGTGGTGCACCGGATCGACTCCCTCGAGCTCGTCGACGACCTTGTCGTCGACGGCCGCGGCGTCGCCCTGCTGCCCCGCGGGCGCGCATCGCGGCGCGGGGTGAGCGTGGTGCGGCTGGGCGACGGCGGCGTGCACCTCAGGGCGTTCGCCGTCACCCGGCGCGGACGCGACAGCTGGCCGCCGCTGCGGGCGGTGGTGCAGAGACTGGCCGGGGGCTA
>JACRAA010000089.1 GCA_016213595.1 Actinomycetota bacterium
ACGCCGGCCGCGGCGAGGTTCTCCGCGACCTGCACGCCCGGGCGGAACGGTCGACCGTTGAGCGCCTCGTAGACCTTGGGGCCCAGGAAGCCGACGAGCGCGCCGGGCTCGGCCACGGTCACGTGCCCCAGCGAGCCCCACGAGGCGTAGACGCCACCGGTGGTGGGGTGGCGCAGGTGCACGAGATAGGGCAGGCCAGCGGCCCGGTGCTCCATCAGCGCCCGCGAGATCTCAGCCATCCGGACGAAGGCGGGCGTGCCCTCCTGCATCCGGGTGCCGCCCGACGCGGTGCTAGCCAGCAGGGGCAGGCCCTCGGCGGTGGCACGTCGTACGGCACTGGTGATCCGGTCGGCGGCGGCGCGCCCGATCGAGCCGGCGAGGAAGCCGAACTCGTTGACCACGACCGCCACCGGGCGGCCGCGGACCTCGCCGCGACCGGTGAGCACGGACTCGTCGGTGCCGGCCTTCGCTGCTGCCGCCTCGAGAAGGGTGCGGTAGTCCGGGGCGGCGTAGGACAGGTCGATCGGCTCGTCCCACGACGAGAAGGTGCCGGGGTCGAGCACCAGGTCGAGCAGCTCGCGAGCCGACCAGCGCTTCGTCATGCGCCGCCGCCTCCCACCCAGGCGCGGATCTCATCGGCGTGCTGGTCGAGCAGCGGCGGGGCCGTGTGGTCCTTGCGCGTGACCTCGTCGCCGGATGCGTCGAAGAACCGCAGCGGCGGGCCGGGCAGCGTGAGGCCGCCGAGGGTCGGATGCTCGACGTCGACGAGCAGCCCCTGGCTGGCGACCTGGTCCCACTCGTAGACCTCGTCGAGCGAGCGCACCTTGCCGGCGGGCACGCCGACCTCGGAGAGACGGGCGAGCAGCGGCTCGGCGTCCCAGTCGGCGAAGGCCGCCTCGACGACCTCGATCACCCGGTCGCGCTCGGCGACGCGCTCGCTGTTGGTGGCGAGCCCGCCGGCCTCGGGGTCGATCCCGAAGCCGCCGCAGAACCGCTTCCAGAGGCCCTCGCTCCCGAGCGCGATCTGCACCGCTCCGTCGCGACATCGGAACAGGCCGTAGGGCGCTATCGACGGGTGGTGGTTGCCCTGCGCACGGCCGACCTCGCCCGCGACGGTCCAGCGGGTGCCCTGGAAGGCGTGCACGCCGACGACGGACGCCAGCAGCGACGTACGCACGACCTGGCCCTTGCCGGTCACGTCGCGCTCGTGGAGCGCGGCGAGGATGCCGTAGGCGCCGTACATCCCGGACAGCAGGTCCGCGATCGGCACACCGACGCGCTGCGGGTCGTCGGGACCGGAACCGGTCAGCGACATCAGGCCCGCCTCGCCCTGGGCGATCTGGTCGTAGCCGGCGCGGCCGCCCTCCGGCCCGTCGTGGCCGAAGCCGGTGATCGAGAGGACGACGAGGCGCGGGTTGCGGCGCATCAGCTCCTCGATCCCGAGGCCGAGCCGCTCGAGCACGCCGGTGCGGAAGTTCTCCACCAGCACGTCGGCCCGCTCGACGAGCCCGACCAGCACGTCCTTGTCGGTCTCGTCCTTGAGGTCGAGCGCGATCGACTCCTTGTTGCGGTTGGTGCAGAGGAAGTACGTCGACTGGCGGGCGTCGGGCTCGCCGACGAACGGCGGCCCCCAGCCACGGGTGTCGTCGCCGCTGCCGGGCGCCTCCACCTTGATCACCCGGGCACCGAGGTCGCCGAGCATCTGGGTGGCGTGCGGACCCGCGAGGGCGCGGGTGAGGTCGACGACCAGGAGGTCGGAGAGAGGTCCGGTCATGGTCGGGTCACCAGCCCGGGAGGACCAGCGCGGCCCAGACGAGGAGCGGTCCGACCAGGGTGACGACGACGCCGTAGGTGAGGATCTGCTTGTAGTAGACCGGCTCGCTGATCGAGTCGGGCTTGTTGGCCAGCATCAGGGCACCGTTGGTCGAGAACGGGCTGACGTCGACGATGGTCGACGACACCGCGAGGGCGGCCACGAAGAGCGCGGCGTTGATGCCACCGTCCGCGATGAGCGGCACTCCGATCGGGATGATCACCGGGAGCAGCGCGGTGGACGAGGCGAAGGCCGAGACGACGCCGCCGACATAGCAGAGGATGAGCGCGCCGATCGCGACCGCGCCGAGGCCGGCGGCCCACTTCCCGACGAACTCCGGGGAGCCGGCGGTGGTGAGGATGGTGGCGTAGGTGCTGACACCCGCGACGAGCAGGACGGTCGGCCAGGCGATCTGCTTGACGGCGTCCTTGTGCTCGTTGGCGTTCAGCATGGCGAGGAGGACGGCCGCGGTGATCGCGACGAAGCCGATGTTCTTGTCGAAGACCAGCGCGACGACGGCCACGCCCACGAAGGCGAGGAGCGTGAGCACCTGGTCGCGGCGTACGCCCTGGGCTTGGGTGCCGACCGGGGCGGACGTCCCGTAGCCGCGGGCCGGCACCGTGGCGCCGCCACGGTGCAGGTCGTCGTCGAGGGTGTCCTCCTCGTCGGGGTCGATCCGCTGGGCCATCAGCTTGCGGCCGCCGAGCACCACGAAGAGGATCGCGGCCATGATCGTGTTGACGATCAGGCTGGCGAGGAAGACGGTGATCTCGCTCGACGGGAGCCCGGCCTCCTCCATCACGGAGTTGGTGATCACGCCGTAGATCGAGATCGGCGAGAAGCCACCGGCCTGGGCGCCGTGCACGACGAACATGCCCATCATCAGCGGGCTGATCCCGTAGCGGCCGGCGAAGCCGAGCGCGATCGGGCCGATGATGGCGCAGGCAGCGGGGCTCACCGCTCCGATGCCGGTCAGGACGGCGGTGACGGCGAACATCACCCACGGGATCAGGGCCACCCGACCGCCGACGCCGCGCACCGCCGTACGCACGATGAGGTCGACCGTCCCGTTGTTGCGCGCGATCGCGAAGAGGTACGTCACTCCGATCAGGGTGAGGATGAGGTCACCGCTGACCCCGGCGAGGATCTCCTTCTCGTCGAGGTCGAGGGCGTACATCCCGACGAACCACGCGGCGACGTAGGCCAGCGCTCCCATGTTGATCGGCAGCAGCGTGCCGATCACGAACAAGGCGACCAGGGCGATGATCGCCACCCATTCCGGACCCATCGCGAACCTCCGAGGTTGCGGCCGGCACGGCGGGGACCGGGGGTAACCCTCGTCACGTGCTTGGCTCAGTGGCCTAGCCAATAGGACAATGAGCCGCGAGTCAATAGGCTGGCCGCATGAGCGAGTCGTTCCCGCCCCGGTTGCTCCGCACGCGCCTCTACGAGCAGGTGGCCGGGCAGATCTCGTCGTGGATCAGCGACAACGGCCTCTCCGCCGGCGACCGCCTGCCTCCCGAGCGTGAGCTCGCGCAGCGGCTGGGCGTCAGCCGCGCGACGCTCAGCCAGGCGCTGGTCGCGCTCGAGGTCATCGGCGTGGTGGAGGTACGCCACGGGGACGGCACGGTCGTCACCGCGGGCCACCGCCAGTCCACCCGCATCGTCGAGGCGATCCGCAGCCACGCCGACCGGTTGCCCGAGATCATCGAGACGCGTGACGCCCTCGAGACCAAGATCGCGGCGCTCGCCGCCGCGCGCCGCACGGACGACGACATGGCCCGGATCGACGACGCACTGGCCTTCATGGCCTCCGAGGTCGAGGCCGGCGGCCGCGGCGTCGAGGGTGACGAGCGCTTCCACGGCGCCGTCACGGCGGCCTCGCACTCCCTCCTGCTGGCGCGGCTGATGGACGAGATCGGTGACCTGATCCGCGAGACGCGGCTCGAGTCGCTCGGCCAGCCGGGCCGCCCGCAG
>JACRAA010000107.1 GCA_016213595.1 Actinomycetota bacterium
CGCAACCCGGACGGCTCGTGGGTCGGGATCAACGGCCGGCCCGAGTACGTACGCAGGGCGTGCGAGGCCTCGTTGCAGCGGCTCGGCGTGGACGTGATCGACCTGTACTACCAGCACCGGGTCGACCGGACCGTACCCGTGGAGGACACCTGGGGCGCGTTGAAGGAGCTCGTCGAGGCGGGCAAGGTACGACACCTCGGCATCTCGGAGGCCGCGCCCGCCACCATCCGCCGCGCCCACGCCGTACATCCCGTCACCGCCGTCCAGACGGAGTGGTCGCTGTGGACCCGCGACCCCGAGGAGAACGGAGTGCTGGCGACGGTACGGGAGCTCGGCATCGGGTTCGTGCCGTACTCGCCGCTCGGCCGGGGCTTCCTGTCGGGACGGATCCGCAGCATCGACGACATGGAGCCGGGTGACACCCGGCGGAACTACCCCCGGTTCCAGGGCGAGAACTTCGCGAAGAACCTCGAGCTGGTCGAGCGGATCAGCGAGATCGCCCAGGAGAAGCAGGTCACCGCGTCCCAGCTGGCGCTCGCGTGGGTCCTGGCCCAAGGCGACGACGTCGTCCCTATCCCGGGCACGAAGCACGTCGACTACCTGCTCGAGAACCTCGGGGCCCTCGACGTCCAGCTCACCGCCGACGACCTCGCCCGGATCGAGGCGGCCGCGCCCTTCGGCACCACGGCTGGCGACCGCTACCCCGACATGTCGACGGTCAACGCCTGAAGGGTGTGGATAGGCAACGCGTGAAGGAGGTCTCGACCCACCGGCCTCTCAAGGGTCTGTGGTTCCGCGAATGAAGGCCGTGGCAGGCCGTGGCAGGACGTGTCGGTTCACCATGTTAAGTGGGTGGACTGTACGTTCTCATGGCAGATCGGGCATGAGAACCTCCCACATACCCACTTAACATGGTGAACCGCACGGCCCCCAGGCAGACGGCGCCGGAGGCTGCCGCAGACCGCATAGCGACGAGCAGCCGTCAGCGACACGACCTCACCAACACCAAGGTGACCTCACTGCACCTAGACCCCCGTACGGCTGCTGACCTCTTCCCAGGCGTCCAGCTCGGCACGACGGGCGTCGAGCTCGGCCCGGAACATGTCGACGGTCGGCGCACCCAGGACCAGGACCGCCGGCGGGTTGGGGCTCTCGACGGCCGTGATCATCGCCTGGGCGGCCTTCGCCGGGTCGCCGCCGCGGCTGGGGTTCGAGGTGTCGTTCTCCTTGCGGCGCTTCCCGGCGGTCTCGGCGTAGTCGTCGATAGGCTCCGGCGACTGCTTGAGAGAGCGTCCGCCGAAGTCCGTACGGAACCCGCCCGGCTCGACGACGATGACGGAGATCCCGAGCGGCTCGAGCTCCTTGCGCAGCGAGCCGGACATGCCCTCAAGGGCGCCCTTCACCGCCGCGTAGTAGCCGGAGCCGGCGGGCGTGATCCGTACAGCGATGGACGAGATGTTCACGATCGCGCCGCTGCGGCGGGCCCGCATGCCCGGCAGGACGGCCTTGATGAGGTTGACCGGACCGAAGAAGTTCGTCGCGAACAGCTCCTCGACATCGGCCGGGTGACCCTCCTCGACGGCCGAGCGGTACCCGTACCCGGCGTTGTTCACGAGCACGTCGATCTGCCCGAACCTCTCGATCGCTGACTCGACGGCCTCCGCGATCTGCGCCTGGTCCGTGACGTCGAGCGAGACGCCGAAGGCGTGGCCCGGGTAGCGGCTGAGCAGGTCCTCGACGTCGCGCAGGCTGCGAGCCGTGACGACCACCTGCTTACCGGCCCGCAGCAGCGCTTCGGCGAGGTGCCGGCCGAGGCCGGTGGAGCAGCCGGTGATGAACCATGTGGACATTCGCTGAGTCCTGTCTGCGCGAAGAGTGGCGGCCGCGCGTGCTCGTACACGTCCTGTCCTGCCACTCGCGAGCCTAGTGAAGCGGGCGGCGAGCGGGTCGTCGCCCTCAGATGTCGAGCGTACGGGCGGACAGGGCGCGGACCATGTGTGGGTCTCGATGGTCGAAGAACTGGCTGGCGCCCCTGTCGAGCGTCGCGATCTCGGCCAGCTCGTGGTCGGTGAGCGTGAAGTCGAACACGTCGAGGTTCTCCGCCATGCGCTCGGGACGTACCGTCTTGGGGATCACGACGACACCGCGCTGGACGAGCCACCGCAGGACGAGCTGCCCCACCGACTTGCCGTGCGCCCGGGCGATGGCTGTCAGCGTCGGGTTGGTGAACAGGTTGTTGCGGCCCTCGGCGAACGGCCCCCATGACTCGATCTGTACGCCCTCGCCGGCCATGAGCTTCTGGTCGGCGACCCGCTGGTGGAACGGGTGCGTCTCGACCTGGTTCACCGCAGGTACGACGTCGTTGTGGTCGATGAGGTCGATGAGGCGGTCGGCGTGGAAGTTGGAGACGCCGATCGCGCGGGACAGCTTCTCGTCGGCGATCTTCTCCATGTCGCGCCAGGCGCCGTACACGTCGCCGTACGGCTGGTGGATCAGGTACAGGTCCAAGTGGTCCAGGCCGAGGCGCTGCAGCGAGCGCTCGAACGCAGCGCGCGCCTTGCCCTGGGCGACGTCCTGGACCCACAGCTTGGTGGTGACGAACAGCTGGTGGCGCGGGACGCCGCTCCCGGCGATCGCGCGTCCGACGGCCTCCTCGTTTAGGTACGACGCGGCGGTGTCGATCGCCCGGTAGCCGGCGGCGAGGGCGTCTGTGACGGCCCGCTCGCACTCGGCGGGGTCGGCGATCTGGAAGACGCCGAAGCCGAGGATCGGCATCTCGACGCCGTTGTTGAGGGTCACCGTACGCATGCTGGGTCCTTTCCTGCGGATCGTTGGACCCAGTGGACTCTCTTCTACGCGCGCACGGAAGGACCTGGGGTACCCGCAACAGCAGTACCTGTTCCCAATGCCCGGACGGCGGCTAGCCTCGCGTCAGCGGCCGCCGGACACTGGCCGAAGCCTCTCGCTCGCTCACCGCATCGGAGCAGCCTCCACGAGACGTTCTGCCGGGGACGGCGGCCAGCAGACCGTGCACTGTGCGCGGCGGTGGATCCAGTACCGGAACCCCGCCAGGGCGACGCCGGTGCCGGACAGGGTCCAGGCGGTGTAGAAGAGGGCGAAGACCCAGCCCATGAGGTCGCTCCCCGGGGACCAGGAGAGGCCGTTGCTGAACAGGCTGCTCACCGAGCCGAAGGCCGCGGGCGCGAAGGTCATCGCGAGGAGGCTGCCCACCACTACGCCACCGAGGCCAAGCAGCGCCCGGAGCCAGGCCGGTCCGCGGTCGAGCATGAGGACGGTGGCCAGCGCCAGGAGCAGGATGCCGGCGCACGCCATCACCAGCTGCAGAACGGGGTCGACGTCGACCCGCCCACCGGTGGTGCCCACAGTTCCGCCCAAGAGCCACGTCACGCGCAGCAGCGGATACGGCAGGGCGAACACGACGCCGACCACCGCGGGCCACCACGGAATCCGGGCCAGGGGGCCCGGGCGCCAGCGTCCGCACGCCGGGCATCGCCCTTGGAGCGCGTGACGAGCGTCGATGACCGGCTGGGCTGCCGACAGGGCTCCGGCCAGGAGGAGCAGCCTCAGCCCGAACCCCTCACCGTCCAAGGGCAGCGGCACAAGACGCACGATGCGGAGAGCGTCGAAGAGCAGGGCGCTAGCCGACCAGCCCGTCGCGATGAACAGGAACGCGACGAGCGGTGGCGCCACCCCCGACGTGGCACCGGGGCTGAGGCCGACGAGGGCCACGACGACCACGAGTGCGACCGCGACCCACGGGACGGCGAGCGGGACCGTACCCACTCCGTAGTCGGGGACCCGCCCATCCGTACGGAAGGTGAGCATCACCACCGCGGCGGCCGCTGCAACCAGGGCGAGCGCGACCGGCACGATCCGATGGTAGTCACGCTGGGCTGTCATGGCGGGTCTCCTGCCTCACTCGACTCAGCTTGTCGACCGGGAGCCGCAGACTGCGGGCGGCGGGACCACGGCGGGAAGATCACCGGCCAGGTCGATGCGCGAGCACGCAGCAGCGGTACCCACGCAGACCACGCTAAGCCTCCGCCTTCGGCTCCGCAGCCGACGCGGTGGTTTCCATCGCCTGCGAGCTACCCCGCGGGCTGCAGGACGGCCCGTACGAGAACCGGTGCGTCGTCACGCCTCGCCAGACGTCTGTGGTGGATCGTCCACGCGACGCCGAGGGGCACGAGCGCGCCGACCCAGGCGAGGGGCGCTGCGAGGCAGGCGCCGAGGAACCCCATGCGGTCGACCAGGTACAGCCCGACGAACGACCGGGCGAGGAGCTCCATGACGCCCGCGATGGTGGGTACGGCCGTGATGCCGAGCCCCTGCAGCGCGTTGCGGCACACGAAGAGCAGCGCCAGCACGGCGTACAGGCTTCCGTTGATCACCAGGTACCTGTGAGCCATCGCCACGACATGGTCCGAGCCCGCTCCCACGAACAGCCGGACGAGACTGGTCCCGAACAGTACGAGCACCAGGCCGAGCGCGACACCGAAGCCGAGGGCGAGACCGCCCGCCCTGAAGACCCCCATCCGGACGCGCGCCCACTGCCCGGCGCCGCGGTTCTGGGCGACGTACGTGCTCAGCGCGACGCCGATCGAGATCAGGGGCGTGACCGCCGCCTGGTCGAGCCTCACCGCTGCCGTGAACGCGGCGACCGCTTCGGTCCCGAGCTTGTTGATCCCGTACTGCAGCACGGCCGCGCCGACGGCGATGATCGACATCTGGAAGCCGAAGGTCAGGCCGAGCTTCGTGGACTCGCCGAGCTCCTCACGCCGGATCCGCCAGTCGTCACGGCTCAGCAGCAGGTCCGGCATCCGCCGGATGACGAGGATGAGGCAGCACGCGGTCGAGATCCCCTGGGCGATGACCGTCGCGAGCGCCGCGCCGCCGACCCCGAAGTGGAACACGGCGATGAAGAGGACGACGAGGCCGCCGTTCAACAGGCACGCGACCACCAGGAAGAGCAGGGGCGTCCGGCTGTCCCCGAGCGCGCGGATCACGGAGCTGAGGAAGTTGAACGCCACCGTGGCGGCCGCACCGCCGAACAGGACCGCCAGGAAGGCCTCGGCGTTCCCCATCAGCTCGGGCGGGGTTCCCATCCAGGTGAGCAGCGTCCGCGCACCCAGCGTGCCGATCAGGGTGATGGCGACCGCGATACCCCCGCTGATGAGGATGCCGGACACCACAGCACGACGCATCGCGGCGAGGTTGCCGGCGCCGAACGCCTTGGCGACCGGAATGCTCACGCCCGCTGACGCGCCCATCGCGAACCCGATGAGCAGGAACTGCAGGCTCCCGGACGCGCCGACGGACGCCAGCGCATCGACGCCGAGCAGACGGCCGACGACCGCCGCGTCCGTCACGGCGTAGAGCTGCTGGAACAGGTTCCCCACCAGCAGGGGGAGCGTGAACGCGATGATGACGCGCAGAGGCGACCCGGAGGTCAAGTTCCTAGTAATGACAAGACTTTCGAGGAGTGTGGGTAGGACAGGAGTACGGGTCGCCGACATGCGCACAATGGGCACGACAACGGCGGGATGCTCAGATGAAACGTTATCCTACCCGCCTCCGCCGTGCC
>JACRAA010000085.1 GCA_016213595.1 Actinomycetota bacterium
CGAGGATGCCGGCCCCTCCCGCGACTGGCTCCAGTTCGTACGCAGCCCCCGCGCGCGGCAGAAGATCCGCCAGCACTTCACCCGGGAACGTCGTGAGGAGTCGATCGAGCAGGGCAAGGAGCAGCTGGCCCACCAGCTGCGCCGCGCCGGGATGCCGCTCCAGCGGCTGCTCACGCTCCAGACGCTCCCCGCGGTCGCGACCGACTTCAAGATCGCGGACGTGCCCTGCCTGTACGCCGCGGTCGGTGAGGGCCACATCAGCGCCCACTCCGTCGTCGAGCACATCATCGCGCTCCAAGGCACGCCCGAGGACGTCGCCGAGGAGTCGTTCGAGGACCATCCCGTGCACCGCCGCGCCCGGTCCAAGGTGCCCGCCGAGACGGGCGTCGAGGTGAACGGCGACCCGACGATGTGGGTGAAGCTGGCACGCTGCTGCACCCCGGTGCCCGGTGACGAGATCATCGGCTTCGTGACGCGCGGCCAGGGCGTGTCCGTACATCGCAAGGACTGTACGAACGCAGCGAACCTGCTCAGCAGCCCCGAGCGGATCGTCGACGTCTCCTGGTCGAGCCGGGCTGCGTCGTCGTTCGTGGTGGCGGTCTACATCGAGGGACTCGACAGGACCGGCATGCTCGCGGAGATCTCCTCGCTGCTCGCTGAGGAGAAGGTGAGCATCCTGTCCATCCGGCTCGAGACCAGCAAGGACCGCAAGTTCCGCTCGACGATCACGTTCGAGACCGCGGAGACGACCCACCTCGAGCACATCATGAAGCGCCTCAACACCGTCGCCGGCGTGTACGAGGTCCATCGCGTCCGCTCCTAGCGGACGCAGGCCCTAGCCGGAGAAGTCCTCCAGCTAGCCGGAGAAGTCTTCCAGCTAGCCGGAGAAGTCCTCCAGCGTCTTCGACGCCTGCTCGAGCCACGACTCGTACGTCGCGATCGAGGCGCTCAGCTCGGCGACCCTCTTCGTGTCCTGTGCCGCCTGCGCCGCGTCGAGCTGGGACGTGAGCTTGGCGATCTGCTCGCTGAGCAGCGACACGGTCCCCGTCGCCCGGTCACGGGTCTCGGGGTCGGTCCGGCGCCACTCGTGCTCCTCCGCCTCGCTGATCGCCCGCTCCAACGCGCGGAGGCGGGCCTCGAGCGGGCGGATCTGCTCCCTCGGCACCCGGCCGTGCTCGTTGTAGTGGCTGAGGAAGGTGCGGTACTTCTGGCGCGCCGTGGTGACGTCCCGTACCGGCAGGATCTCCTTCTCGGCGGCGTCGAGGAGCGCCAGCTTCGCCTCGAGGTTCTGGCCGAACTCCGCGTTCGTCGCGGTCGTCGCATCCGTACGACGGGCGAAGAAGTCGTCCTGGATCGCGCGGAACTCAGCCCACAGGGCGTCGTCGATCTCGCGTGGGGCTGGTCCGGCGGACTTCCAGCGCGTCATGAGGTCTCGGAACGCGCCTGCTCCCGCACCCCACTCCGTCGTCGCTGCCACCTCGCGCGCCTCGGCGATGATCGCCTCCTTGGCCATCCGGGCGCTGTCGCGCTTGGCCGACTGCTCGGCGAACTGCGCCTTCCGGCGGCGCGTGTACGTGGTGCGTGCGGAGGAGAAGCGGTGCCACAGGTCGTCATCGGTGGCGCGGTCGATCCGAGGCAGCGCCTTCCACTCGTCCAGCAGCGTCCGGAACCGGTTGACGCCTCCTCGCCAGTCGTTGCCCGCGGCGATGCGTTCCGCTTCGGCGACCATCGTCTCCTTGGCGGCCTTCGTCTCGTCGTGGGCCTTGGCGCGCTCCGCCTTGCGGGCCTCGTTGGCCTCGGCGAGAACGGGAGTGAGGCTGTCGAGCCGGGCGAGCAGCCCGTCAAGGTCGCCCACGGCGTGGGCACCGGCGACCGAGGACTTCACCGAGGAGATGCTCCTGCGAGCCTCATCCGGGTTGAGCGCACCCCGCTTGATCCGTTCCTCCAGGAGACCGACCTCGGTCTCCAGGGCACTGAAACGGCGGGTGAAGAAGGCCAACGCCTCGTCGGCCGGCACGCCGGGGATCTGCCCGACGCTGCGCTCGCCCTCGGCAGTCGTCACGTAGACGGTGCCGTCGGGGTCGACGCGGCCATAGGACTCCGGTGCGGGGGTTGCCTCGCTCATGGCGCCTATCTTGCCCGATAGTCTGACCTGTGTGTTCACGCTCAGCTCATCGTGCGGGCCGTGGGAGGCAAACTGTTACCTCGTCGGCGCCGCGGACAGCGACGAGTGCGTGCTCGTCGACGTGGGCATGGATGCGTCCTCCGCGGTCGAGAAGCTGCTCGCTGAGAGCGGCCGCAAGCTCGTAGCCGTCCTCGCCAGCCACGGGCACCTCGACCACGTCGCGGACGCCCAGGCAGTCGCCGACGCGCACGGCGTGCCCGTCTGGATCCATCCCGCGGACAGGCCGCTGCTCAGCGACCCCGTGGCCGGGCTCGGTCCCCAGCTCGCCCCGCTCGTCGAGGCGCTGTACGGGTCGACCTCCCGGCTGGAGCCGGTCCAGGTCTGCGAGTGGACCGACGGCGCTCACCAGGACCTCGCCGGCGTGAGCTGGACCGTGATCCACGCCCCGGGACACACACCGGGCAGCGTCCTCCTCCACGCCACCGATGGCGCCACCGCCCAGCTGTTCTCCGGCGACGTGCTGTTCGCCGGCTCCATCGGCCGCACCGACCTCCCGGGCGGCTCCATGGAGGAGATGATGGCCACACTGCGAGACGTCGTCCTGCCCCTCCCGTACGACCTGGCGGTCCTGCCGGGTCACGGCGGCGCGACGACGATCGGGCGCGAGTGCGCCACCAACCCCTACATCCGCCTCGCCCTGAAAGAGCTGAGCTCGTGAGCCGTATCCGTCCCCTGTCCGGGTTCCCCGAGCTGCTGCCCTCCCAGCGGGTTGTGGAGCAGTACGTCCTCGACCGGCTCAGGACCACGTTCGAGCTCCACGGCTTCGCCAACATCGAGACCCGGGCCGTGGAGCCGATGGCACAGCTCGCGCGCAAGGGCGAGATCGACAAGGAGATCTACGTCCTGCGCCGGCTGTCGGCCGACCCGGCGTCGGCGGACGGGGACGACCTCGGGCTGCACTTCGACCTCACCGTGCCGTTCGCGCGGTACGTGCTGGAGAACGCCGGTCACCTGGCCTTCCCGTTCCGGCGCTACCAGATCCAGAAGGTGTGGCGCGGCGAACGGCCGCAGGAGGGCCGGTACCGCGAGTTCACCCAGGCGGACATCGACATCGTCGGCGAGAACGTTCTCGCCGCGCACCACGACGTCGAGGTCCCGCTCGTCATGCTCGAGGCGCTCGAGGCGCTGCACGCGGCCGTCGGGCTGCCGCCGGTCCTGATGCGCGTGAACAACCGGCAGCTCGCGGAGGGCTTCTACCGCGGCCTCGACATCGAGGACACCGGCGCGGTGCTGCAGCGCGTCGACAAGCTCGAGAAGATCGGCCCGGAGGCAGTCGTCGAGACGCTGGGCGAGATCGGGCTCACGGGGGAGCGGGCGGCCAAGGTTGTCGACCTCGCTCGGATCCGTACCGACGACGAGTCGTTCGTCGACCAGGTCCGCAGCCTTGGCGTGCAGCACGAGCTCCTCGACCAGGGGCTTGAGCTGCTCAGCGCCGTCGTGGCGGCCGCCCGGCAGAGCGTCCCGGGCAGGCTCGTGGCCGACCTGTCGATCGCGCGCGGGCTCGACTACTACACGGGCACGGTCTACGAGACGCAGCTCGTCGGGTACGAGTCCATGGGCTCGATCTCGTCCGGCGGCCGGTACGACTCCCTCGCCAGCGACGGCAAGCAGACCTACCCGGGTGTCGGCATCTCGCTCGGCGTCAGCCGCATGCTCGTCCCCCTCCTGGCCAAGGGCCGGCTGGTGGCGAGCAGGAGCGTGCCCACGGCCGTGCTCGTGGCCGTGACCGACGAGAGCACGCGGGACGATGCTGACGCGGTGGCCCGCTCCCTGCGGGCGCGCGGCATCCCCACGGAGGTCGCGCCGAAGGCGGACAAGTTCGGCAAGCAGATCCGCCACGCCGACCGGCGCGGGATCCCGTACGTCTGGTTCGGCGGTGCGGACGGCGAGGTCAAGGACATCCGCTCCGGCGACCAGGTGGCGGCGACGGCGTCCTCCTGGGAGCCCCCGGCGGAAGACCGTACGGTCCGCGTCACCGGGTCCTGGGCCTGACCTCCCGGCCCTTCCTCGGGCTGGGGCCATGCCGTCGGTTCACCATGTTATGTGGGTGAGTCGGATGTTCACATGGCCGATTCGCCATGAGAAGGTCCCATTCGCCTACTTAACATGGTGAACCGACACCGCCGGCCGGAAGGAACGGACGGCGCCAGGGAGGGATCGCGGAGCCCCGGAACGTGCTGTACGGGTGGGCCGAATCCAGGAGAAGCCCGCCTGAGCGAACCCCGTAGGATGCGAGGGCTGGAAACCGAGAGAGGGAAGTCAGTGATCCGTACCCACGAGGCAGGGACCCTGCGTGCCGAGCACGCCGGGCAGAACGTGACGCTTGCGGGATGGGTGGCGAAGCGGCGAGACCTCGGTGGCGTGGCCTTCCTCGACCTGCGTGACGCGAGCGGCATCGTCCAGGTGGTCGTACGGGACGAGGTGCTCGCCGCGGGCGGCGCCCACGCTCTGCGCAACGAGTACTGCATCGCCGTCGACGGCGTCGTCGAGATCCGTCCCGAGGACACGGCCAACCCGAACCTTGCCACGGGCGAGATCGAGGTCGCAGCGAGCGAGCTGAAGGTGCTCAACCCCTCCGCCCCCTTGCCGTTCCAGATCGACGAGCGCGTCACGGTCGGCGAGGAGGCCCGCCTGCGCTACCGCTACCTGGACCTGCGTCGTCCTGCGCCTGCAGCTGCGATCCGGCTGCGCTCCGAGGTCAATGCGGCCGCCCGACGGGTGCTCGGGGCGCGCGGCTTCGTCGAGATCGAGACGCCCACCATGACACGCTCGACGCCGGAGGGCGCCCGCGACTTCATCGTGCCGGCCCGCCTGGCTCCCGGCTCCTGGTACGCCCTTCCGCAGTCGCCCCAGCTGTTCAAGCAGCTGCTCATGGTCGCCGGCATGGAGCGCTACTACCAGATCGCCCGCTGCTACCGGGACGAGGACTTCCGGGCCGACCGTCAGCCGGAGTTCACACAGCTCGACATCGAGATGAGCTTCGTCGACCAGGACGACGTCATCGAGCTGGGTGAAGCAATCGTCACCGAGGTCTGGAAGCTCAAGGGCGTCGACGTCGCTGCGCCGTTCCTGCGGCTGCCCTTCGAGGAGGCGATGGCGCGGTACGGCTCCGACAAGCCGGACCTCCGGTTCGACCTCGAGATCAGCGAGGTGACGGACTTCTTCGCCGACACCCCGTTCCGTGTCTTCCAGGCGCCGTACGTGGGCGCCGTCGTCATGGCGGGCGGCGGCTCCAAGCCGCGCCGTACGTTCGACGCCTGGCAGGAGTGGGCCAAGCAGCGCGGCGCGAAGGGACTCGCGTACGTCACCGTCGGCGACGACGGCGAGCTGGGCGGCCCCGTGGCCAAGAACATCTCCGCCGCGGAGCGCGCCGGCCTCGCCGAGCGGGGGGGTGCCAAGCCGGGCGACTGCGTCTTCTTCGGGGCCGGTGGCAAGGCCGCCTCCCAGTCGCTGCTCGGCGCGGCCCGGCTCGAGATCGGGCGCCGCCTCGGCCTGCTCGACGAGAACGCCCACTCGTTCCTCTGGGTCGTTGACGCGCCGCTGTTCAAGCCCGTGAGCGAGGCGGTCGCCGAGGGAGACGTGGCCGTCGGTGGGGGTGCGTGGACTGCCGTCCACCATGCCTTCACCTCGCCCAAGCCCGAGTCCATGGACAAGCTCGACCGGCGGCTCATTCAGCTCAAGATCGAACGCGAGGCGCTCAAGAAAGAATCCGACGACGCTTCGC
>JACRAA010000086.1 GCA_016213595.1 Actinomycetota bacterium
CGACTTCCCGCTGTGGGACGGGCGTCCGGCCACCGTGCTGCCGTTGACCATCAACCGCCGCAGCGGGCCCCGGATCCTCGACGTCGCCAACGAGCTCGCCGCACCGCTGCGGGCCGACGAGACGATCGCGTACGACCTCGGCCAGCGGCTCCTGCGAGCGCCGGAGGGGACCCCGCCGGGACAGGTGGAGACCATGGCGTTCTCGAGCTGGCCGGAGGAGCTGGAGTGGGTGGTCAACCGCATCGTCGCCGCTCATGAGACGGATGTCGGCGCGTGGAACGAGATCGCGGTCCTGGCGCGCCGGAACGCGGACATCGGTCCGATCTACTCATCGCTGCTGGACCGGGACGTGCCGGCGGAGATCGTGGGCCTCGGCGGGCTGCTCACGCTGCCGGGGGTGGCCGACGTGGTCAGCACGCTGCGCCTCGTGGACGACGTGGGGGCCAACCCCGACCTCGTACGGCTCCTCACGGCCCCCCGCTGGGCCATCGGCGCCGGCGACCTGGAGCTGCTGGGCAGGCGGGCCAAGGAGCTGGCCCGCGCCCACAGCCCATGGGCCGACGGTGACGGCAGCCTCGAGGCCGACCTCTCCGCCGCACTCGCCGACACCGACCCCAGCGAGTCGGTCTCGCTCGCGGAAGCGCTCACCGACCTCGGGGACGGCCCCTTCTCGGCCGAGGCCCGGGAGCGCTTCGCAGCTCTGGGCGACGAGCTCGCGATGCTCCGCCGGCACGCCGCCGAGCCCGTCGGCGACCTGGTGCGGCGGGTCGTCGCGACGCTCGGCATCGAGGTCGAGCTCGCAGCGGTCAGAGGTCCGGGCGCCACGGTCCAGCTGGAGGCGTTCCTCGACGCCGTGGCCGACTTCGCGACGGTCGACGCCGACGCGACGGTGCGGGGACTGCTGGCCTACCTCGACGCCGAGCTCGAGCACGGCACGGGCCTCGACCAGGCACTGCCGAGCCGGGCCGACTCGGTGAAGCTGCTGACGATCCACCGGGCCAAGGGGCTCGAGTGGGACATGGTGGTGCTCCCGGCCCTGTGCGACAAGACGTTCCCGTCGGACCGGGTCACGGACAACTGGGTGCGCGCCGCCCACGCCCTTCCCGCCCCCCTCCGCGGCGACGCGGCCTCAGTGGCACAGCTGGAGGAGGCGAGCGACGCAGGGTTCAAGGCCTACGACGAGGCGCTCCGGGCGGAGAACCGCCGCTCCGAGGACCGGCTGGCCTACGTCGCGGTGACGCGTGCGCGTCGACTGCTCGTGGCCTCGACCCACGCGTGGCGGTCCGGCGACGTGCGGCGGCGCTCAGCGAGCCCGTACTTCCTCACCCTCGGCGGCGACCCCGCACCGGCACTTCAGCACGACGTGAACCCGCTCAGCGTCGCCACCCAGGCCGTCGCCTGGCCGGCGCCCGTCGACCTGGACAAGGTCGCTCGCCGGCGGGCGGCCGCCTCGATGGTCCAGCGGCTCCGGGACGGGGCGGCCGACCCGGAGACGGCACGTCGTGAGGTGTCCGCCCTTGTCGACGCGGCTCCCCACGAGGTGACGACGCGGCTGGCGTCGTGGGAGGCCGACGTCACGACGCTGCTGGCTGAGGCTCGCAACGCCCGCCGCCGTACGGTCGACGTAGCGCTGCCCGAGTCGCTGACCGCGTCCCAGGTCATGCTCGGCGCCTCCGACCCCGACGGCCTGGCGGCGCGGCTGGCACGTCCGCTGCCACGGCCACCCTCGCGCTCGAGCCGGTTCGGGACCCGCTTCCACGAGTGGGTGCTGCGCCACTTCGCCGCCGCCACCCTCATCGACCCGGACGACCTGCGGGACGTCGAGGACGACACGCGGGACGCCGAGCTGCGCGAGATGTGCCGCGCGTTCGCCGAAGGACGCTTCGGCGAGGTGCTGCCGGCGGTCTGTGAGTTCCCGTTCTCGCTGCTCGTCGGCACCGAGGTCGTCCGCGGCCGGATCGACGCGGCGTACGGGCCCAGCCCCGTCACGCCCGACGGCTACGAGGCGCTCGTCGTCGACTGGAAGACGGGCTCCTCGCCGCCGGACCCCCTGCAGCTGGCGCTGTACCGGCTGGCGTGGGCGGAGCTCAACGACCTCGACGTCTCAGCAGTCGCGGCAGGCTTCTACCACGTGCGGGACGACAGGCTCGACCTCGTCGACAACCTGCCCGGCCGTACGGACATCGAGGCTCTCGTCGCAGGTCTCGGCCGCTGAGCCACGTTTGCCGTGGCCTGGTTCATCCTGTAGGCACACGCTGTGGCCTCTTGGACTGACGCGAGCGTGGTGGACCGTCTCGGCGGTATCCGGCGCGACGCCGCCGCCGTCGCTGAGCTGTGGCACGGCGCAGTCGTGCTCGGGATCGACGACCAGGGACGCATGCCGATGACCGGAGTCGAGGTCCCGGACCCGTGGGGCCTGTCGACCGACGTGGTTCTCGGGCGGCGTCCGAGCGCCGAGGAGACGGACCCACCGGCGCGACTGACCCTCGTCGAGGCGCGCGGGCCGTACGACGCTGAGCGGCACTGGCTCCTCGGCCGGGACGGTGAGCGAGTCGTCTTCGCGACGTCCGTCCCCGAGCTGACGGCCGGGTACACGCTGCGGGAGGCCGGGCCGCTGCTGCCGGTCGCCGAGGCGGAGCTCGTGGCGATGGCGGCCGCCCTCGCCGCCTGGCACCGGGTCGCGCAGTACTGCCCGACATGCGGTACCCGCACCAGCGTCGCCGCCGCCGGAAGCAGCCGCTGGTGCCCCTCGTGCGAGAAGGACGTCTTCCCCCGTACGGATCCGGCCATCATCGTGGCGATCACGGACACCGCCGACCGTCTGCTCCTAGCTCGCCAGCGCGTCTGGGCCACCGGGCGTCACTCCGTGCTCGCGGGTTTCGTCGAGGCTGGCGAGGCCCTCGAGCAGGCCGTGCACCGCGAGGTGTTCGAGGAGTCCGGTCTCCAGGTGGAGGACGTGAGGTACGTCGGGAGCCAGCCCTGGCCGTTCCCGCGCTCGATCATGCTCGGTTTCCGCGCCCGGGCACTGACGACCGACATCCGCGTCGACGGCGAGGAGATCGTCTCCGGTCGCTGGTTCACGCGCGCCGAGCTCTTGGCCGAGGTCAGCGCCGGCTCCGTCGTGCTCCCGGGCGAGGCGTCGATCGCCTTCCGGCTCATCAGGAACTGGCTCGACGGGACTCCTGACTGAGCTCACCGGAAGACTGACCCCACCGCCTCGGAGCGACAGCGCGGTCAGGGGGTGTGCAGGCGGGACCGAAGACCCGAGGCTCGCAGGGCACGGGCCGCGATCGCCTGCCGGACAGCGTCGGGGTGGGCGATGAGAGTCACCTGTTCGCTCGCCCTGGTGACGGCGGTGTAGAGCAGCTCCCGCGTGAGCAGGGGCGACGGCAGCATCGGCAGGACGATGGTCACCCCCTCGAACTGGCTTCCCTGCGCCTTGTGGACGGTCATGGCATGCAGCGTCGTCACGTCCTCGAGCTGGGCCGGCGCGAGCAGCAGCGGGGGGATGGTCCCGAACGCGGCGCGAGGCCCCGAGACGGTGTCGACGATGATCCCCGCGTCCCCGTTCGAGACGCCCAGGTCGGGGTCGTTGCGTGTGACGAGGAGCGGCCGGCCCACGTACCACTCACCGCCCGACCCGTAGCCGTCGATCGACTGCGCCAGCCATTGCCCGACCTGGCGACCCCAGGCAGCCGCGCCGTACGGTCCCGTCCGGTGGGCGCACAGGACCCGATGCGTCGACAGCGCCGCCAGTGCGGCGTCGACATCGCCGTTCCGGGCGGCGGCCACGGCGCGCGTACCCGCCTCGACCGCGATCCCGCGCGTACGGGCCAGGTCTGCTGCGGACACGTGCCCCCCGTCGTCGAGGACCACCATCCGCACAGCCGGGTCGTCTCCTGCCAGGACGGCCATCGCGGCGTCGGCGTTGCCGTCGCGGATCGCCTGAGCGAGGAGCTCGATGGCGCCCTCGTACCGCCAGGTGTGCCGCAGCCGCACGAGCGGAAGCGGGGGAGCTGTTGCCGCGCCGCTGGGATCCTCAACGGCGGCGGCGATGTCCGCGAGAACCGCGCCGGCTTCGACGGGTGCGAGCTGTTCGGGATCCCCGACGAGCACCAGGCGCGCGTCGCTGCGGACGGCGGGCAGCAGCCGGGCCATCATCGACAACGGGACCATCGAGAGCTCGTCGACGACCACCACATCCGCGGGCAGGGGGTTCTCGGCGGTGTGGAGGTAGCGCCGGCCGGGCTGCCAACCGAGGAGCCGGTGCAGCGTCGACCCGCGGGCCGTCATGATCGCCGCCCTGTCCGTCTCGCTGACAGGGAGCTGCTCGACCACCTGGCGTACGGACTCCTGCAGCCGAGCCGCGGCACGTCCCGAAGGCGCGGCCAGCGCTACGACGGGTGGCCTCCCGAGCTCCGCCGCGACAAGCGCGAGCGCCCTGGCGACGGTGGTGGTCTTACCCGTCCCCGGGCCACCGGCCAGCACGGTCAGCCAGGAGCGGGCGACCGTCACGGCGGCGAGCCGCTGCAGGTTGGGCTCATCCGGCGCGAGCGCGTCGTCGCTGGACAGCTCGTCGGCCAGAGCCTCGACGCGGTCCTCGTTGACGACCGGCGGGGCCAGCGTGGCGCGGCGGAGCAGCTCTGTACGGACGAGCTCCTGGTCCGCCCAGTACCGCTCGAGGTACAGCCTGCCGTCCACCCACCGCAGAGGTCGGGTCCCCGGCCCGTCCGGCCCGACGGTGACCATCGGGCTCGTGGACAGGACCTCGTGCCACTCCAGCCGGCTCGGCCACGGGAGAGGCTCGTCGGGCTGCTGCTCCAGGGTCGCCAGCACGTCCTCGGCTGCTGTGTCCACGACGACGCACACGGCACCGAGGCCCAGCGCGCGAACCGTGAGCGCGAGACCGAGGGTGGCGACCTGCGACACCTCGCCGTACAGGTGCGCCACGCGGCGAGCCACCTGGACGTCGGCCACGTCGAGCACGCCGGCTTCGGCGAACGGCACGAGCAGGCCGGTCGCGGCGACCGAGACGTACGGCGTCGTCGTCATCGCGCACCCCCAGCGAGCAGGTCGGACAGCGCGAGCACGAGTCCGGTCGGGGGCCGCCACGAGAAGACGCCGCACGGGACGCCGTCGACCACCGGTGTCTCCGGCCCCGCCATCCCGCGTACGAACAGGTAGAGCACCCCGCCCAGGTGCACCTCCGGGTCGTACGAGGGCTGACGCCACCGGAGGAACCGGTGGAGCGCGACCGCGTACAGCAGCGCCTGCAGCGGGTAGTGGGCCTCCATCATCGCCTCGGCCATGGACGCCGGGGTGTAGCTGCGCAGCACGATCGGGCTGCCGGCCGGCCCCAGCCGGTTCGTCTTGTAGTCGATGACCAGGTAGCGCCCTCCGACCCGCAGGGCGACGTCGATGCTGCCGGTGAGGTAGCCGCGGAGCGACGCCCGGTCCAGTGGCGCTCGGCGAAGCCGTTCCCCGTAGTCGCGCATGGGATCGTCGGCCGGGAGCCACGCGTCGAGCGCGTCGGCCATGAGCTGTACGGTCGCGGCGCCGTCAGCACCACCCAGCGGCAGCTCGAAGTCGAGCTCGGCGAGACGGTCACGGGCCGGGATGTCGCTGAGCGTCAGCCCGTCCGCGAGCGGCCCGAGGGGAGTGGCCAGCACTGGAAGCAGCGCGGCGACGAGCTCGCTCTCGCTGACGCCGGGGACGGGCAGCCGGCGGGCCTGGACCGCGACGATCCGTGTGAGGTCGTCCACCGGTGACTCGGAGTGGGGGTCGAAGGTCTCGAACACCACGTGGACCAGGCTGCCGAACCCGACACCGCCTGGAAGACCGGCCATGGGGGAGAGAGCGTCGAGGGCCGGGTCGTGGGCTCCGCCGTCCCGTACGGGGAGCGGCGCGCCGCCGACCTCCGCGTCGGGGGCGAGGTCCGCGGCGGTGGGGGGCTCGTCGATGAGGAGGGGGCTGTCCCCGGAGAATGCGACGTGCGCGGGGGCCGTGAGGGCTGAGTACGAGGTCCGGCGCCAGCTCGTGTCCACCGTGCGTGTCAGCTGCAGGGGCGGCGCGACCCGGATGGCTGGGCCCGTTCGGGCGGGGGCGGGACTGCTCGCCGTGGCCATCTCCTCGACGAGGATGTCAGCGCCTGCCAACCTGCTGGCCGGGTCGTGGTCGGCCCGTACGTCCACCCTCTGCGGGACCGACGGACCGGGCGGGCGGAACAGCACCCGCTGCAGCGCAGCCTCCGCGGTCCTGTCGGTACGGCCCCACCAGGCCGTCACGTGGCACTTCGCCCTCGTCAGGGCCACGTACAGCGCTCGCAGCCCTTCGCCGTCGTCCTCCGCGCGGCAGGTCCGCTCCCGCTCCAGCCGACCCGGCTCCGACGTCCCGCCGATGTCGAGGACACGCACCGACCTGCCGTCCCGGTCCTCATGGAGCTGGATCGGCTTGTCGGCGACGCTCCGCACGTACCGGGTCGCCAGCTCCGGCAGGTAGACGACGGCGAACTCGAGGCCCTTGGCCTGGTGCACGGTGAGGATCCGTACGGCGGCGTCGTCGGTCTCGAGGCGTCGTGACCGGTCGTTGTTGCGCCCCTCCGGGTCCTGCTTCTCGAGCTCCAGCCATGCGGCCAGTCCGGCGGGAGCAAGACCTGACCGGAGCTGTTCCTCGTGGAGGAGCTCGGCGACGTGGCGCAGGTCGGTGAGCCGCCGGTCGCCGTCCGGCAGTCGGGCGATCCGGGCCGCCAGCCCCTCGGCGAGCAGAACCTGCATGAGGCTGGCGACGCCGTCGCTGCGCAGGAGTCGGCCCCAACGGCGGATCTCGCCCGTGAGCTGCGCCAGGGTGTCCTCGTCGGCCGTGACGAGCTCCTCGAGCGTCCACCCCACGAGGTCCGTCATGGCCGCCACCCTCACCGCCGCCTGTCGTGGGCGGTCGATCGCGAGCAGCAGCTTGCGCCAGTCCTCGGCAGCCGGAGAGACGAGCACGCTCTTCACCCCGGTGAACACGGCAGGGATCTGGGCGCGGGCCAGACGTTCGTGGATCCTGGCCCCCCGCCGGTTGCCGCTCACGATGACGGCCACGTCATCCGCACGCAGCGGACGCTCCATGCCGTGCCTGACGATGAGGGCACCGCTGGCGAGAAGGCGGCTGATGTCCTCGGTCAGGTCTTCGTCGACCGCCCGGATGTGCGCCCACGAGCGGAGGTTCGTTCCCGGCTGGACTCTCAGCCGCATCGGCCGTGACCACGGCCCCTCGACGACCAGCCGATGGGTGTCCTCACGGCTGTCCACCGGACCAACGGTGATCTCCCGCGCGCCGAGCTCCGCACCGGCGAACACCGTCTGGACGGCACGGACCAGCTCCGGGGTGGTGCGGTGGTTCACTCCCAGGTCCTGAGCCTCATGGTCCCGGACGGCGTCGAGGTACGCGTGCACGCCCGCCCCACGGAAGCCGTAGATCGACTGCTTCGGGTCGCCGATCAGCACGACCGTCGAGTGCCCCACGAACGACTCCCGCAGGATCTCCCACTGCACCGGGTCGGTGTCCTGGAACTCGTCGACGAGGACGAGCGGGAAGCGATGCCTTACGCGCTCCCGGGCAGCGGAACCGACGACCGGGTGATGCAGGGCGTCGAGCAGTCGGATCTGCATGTCGTCGAACGTGTACAGCCCCACCTGGCGCTTCCGGCCCTCGACCCGGGCCCTGACCGACTCGGCGAACGAGCGCCTCTCCTCGCCGCGTGCGGTGGCGCCGGTGACGGGCACGAGCGGGAGGTAGGGGTTGTCGACAGCGGCACGGCCGATCGTACGGGCCGTCGCGTGGTCGAAGGGGACGCCGTCGGTCCGGGCATAGCGAGCGAGGTACTCGTCGTCGACGGCCTGTTCGACGAGGTGGTCCACGTTCTCGACCGCGACGGTCTCGGGGTCGTGGTCGGCCAGGATCCCGAGCTCGGCGAGCATCCGGTCACAGAACTGGTGGGTCGTGCAGATCATGGCGGCGTCGAAGCGCACGAGCGCCGACGAGATCCTCGCTTGTGCCTCAGCGACACCAACATTCGCGACAACGGCCCGCCAGGCCTCATCCTCCGGGACCGCACCGCCGCTCGCCGCCGTCAGCGCCTCCTCGAGCTCCTCCAGACGTCGCCGGACCCTGGACCTGAGCTCCCGGGTCGAGGCGCTGGAGAACGTGATCACCATGAGCTCGTCCAGCGTGACGACAGCCTCGGCGATGGCACGCGCGGCGAGCGTGGCGACCGCATGCGTCTTCCCGGTGCCGGCGCTGGCCTGCAGGATGACGGTCTGGTGGAGGGGGAGGGGTCCGGCCAGGTCGAACGCGCTCATCGGACGGCCTCCAGCAAGGGCCCGTATGCCTCTGCCGCCAGCCCACGCAGACCACCCCGACCGCACGCAGCCTTCTCGAGGTCCTCCAGCTCCCTGAAGAAGAGCCGCCACGTCGGGTCCACGTCGTACTCCCAGATCTTGCGGAGACGTTCCTCGTCGACGACCGCGTGGGGGTCGGCGAGCTCGTAGCCGAGGCGAGGAGGCAAGGGGAGTGGGCTGTCCCAGCCGTCGGCCATGAGCCGGACGAGCAGGTCGAGCTGACGGGCGGCTGCCTCCGGAGACGTCGGGACGAGAGTGGCCACTCGCCGGGACGAGCACACGACGGACCGCCAGTCGCCGTCGCGGGACGCGGTCAGCATCATGAGCCTCAGCCAGGGCTCGACCAGTCGCTTGTCGGACGGCTTCGACGTGGTGGCATCCACCACGGTGTCGCCGCGCACCGGGACACGTCCGGTGATCCGCATGCCGCTCGGCAGGTCGACGCCGACATCGACGTGCTCCACCTTCGGCCCGAGGTAGGGGGCGAGGTTGTCGAGGACCTCACCGACGCGGCTCGTGGCCCTGGTGAGGGCTGCCTGGCCGCGAAGCCCCGGCGGCAGCTCCCCGCGTCTCAGCTCCGCCTCGACGATCCCGGGACGGGGATGGCCTGCGAGGGCCAGCTGAAGCAGGCGGTTCTCGAGCGCCCAGGACCCCAGTGCGTCGAGCTCCACCGGGATCTGCGAGGACGACTCGGGGCGGGCCTCGTCGGCCTGCGCGTCCAGCTCGCTTCGGCTGATCCCGTACCAGGACCCGACCCTGTGCCTCAGGAACTCCCGCGCAGGATGGCGGAGGAACGCCGTGAGCTCGGCCAGTGTGACGGCCGAGGGCCGAGCAGCCGGCGCGATGCCGGAGGTGTCGAACCGGTCGCGGGCGACAGGCCGTAGGCCCACCTGTGCTCGTCGTGCCTCCACCGCACACGCGTCGTACGTCGGCTCCGCGGACGGCTCGTACGGCTGCAGCGAGTGCTCGACGAGGACGGAGGCCCGACTGACGCCGAGCCGCTCGACGGCCTCGAGCAGGTCGATGACGGGTGCGGACAGCGGCATGGCCTCGTTGGTCCGCTGGTCGTGGCCGGCCCCGATCACGACGAAGGTCTCGGTGGCGGCCCTGAGCGTGTCGAGGAAGAGCTGCCGGTCGTCGAGCGACACGTGCGGGTCCTCCGGGTCGCCGGTGAGCTCGAGGAGGTCATCGCCTGAGCGGCGGGACGCGCGGGGGAACGCCGCCTCGTCGACGCCCAGCAGGCAGACCACGCGGTGGGGCACGTGGCGCAGCGCGTCGAGGCTCGTGACCGTGAGGTTGCCCGTCAGCAACGTGGACCGTGGCGGGTGGGCCTTGAGCCAGTCCCCGACGAGGTGACGCATGTCGCCGAGCCCGATCACCGGAGCGTCGGGGCCGGACGCCGTCGCCAGGTCACCGAGGAGCGCCTGCGCATGGCCCAGCTGCCAGGCGTCGGACGAGGACACGTCGACGAGACGGGTCAGGAGGTCACGGAACCGGGTCACCCAGACCGCCGGTGTCGCAGGCTCCCGGAACGTCGCCACGGCCTGACGGACGACGGAGTGGATCTCCGCCACCGCACCCACCAGCTCCAGGTCGCTCGAGTCGACCATGTCGAGCGGCAGCACGGACGACACGTGCGCCAGGTCTCGTTCCGACATGGCCACCCCGAGGACGAGCCGGTTAAGGCCCGTCAGCCAGGTGTTCTGGTTGATGCCCGTCAGCCCGAAGGCGTCGCGCGACGCGCTGTCGACGCCCCAGCGCACCCCGGCATGCTCCAGCAGCTCGCCGAGGGTCTCCAGACTCTCCTCGTCGAGCCGGAACCGTCGGGCGACCGGGGCAGCGCCGCACAGGGCCAGGAGGTCTCCGAGCTCGGCACGCGACGTCGCCAGGTCGAGGAGACGCCAGAGGACGTCGAGGACAGGGTTGGTACGGCCGGGGGAGGTGTCGGTCACCCGGACCCGGAGCCCCGCGACCGGATGCTCCGTCGGGGCCAGGCTGTCCGCGTCGGCGACGCACAGCGCCCGCACCAGGGGAGCAACTTCCTGCAGCTGTGGCGTACAGACCAGGACATCTCTCGGTTCGAGGCCCGGCCGGCTGTCGAACAGCTCGCACAGTACGTCCCGCAGCACCTCGACCTGCCGGACGAGACCGTGGCTGAGGTGGACCCGTACGGACGAGTCGGCCACCACGGGGCTCGAGCTCCGGACCCCTGTCCTGACCTCCTCCTGCAGGCGGGCAAGCAGCGTCCCGCTGGATGGCGGCAGCGTCGTGACGAGCTCGGTACGGACGTGGCGGGAGGCGGCGGCGAGCGCCGCCTGTCCGGCCCGGCCGAGCCTTTCCGTGAGGAGGTGGTCACCGGCAAGGGAAGCCGCGGGCCACCAGACGGTGACGTCGCGACCGGCCCCGAGCGCGTCGAGCAGCGTCCGCTCGGAGGGGGCGAGCCGCTCCGGCGCCCAGAGCGACACCCGCGCCGGCAGGTCGGACAGGCCTGGTTCGTCGCGCAACCGCTCGGCCGCGTGGCGTGCACGCTCCCACGGCGTCGGCGCGCCGACGACCTCGACGAGGATGTCCCACAGGTGCTGCTGCCACGGCTCGATCCCGTCGCCGCTCGAGGTCAGCAGCTCGGGCCGCCACCGCGCGTACCGCCCGAACATCTCGCACAGGTGCCTGGCAGTGCCGTACCGTCGCCCCGGCCGTTCGGCCTCGTTCAGGTGCACGGCCACGTCGCGGAACCAGGGCTCGGGCTCGGCGCGCTCGAATGCCCGCAGCATGGTCCAGGCGAGCCGCTCCGTCCCCCAGGGGTCGTCCGTGGCCGCGATGCCCGAGGCGGCGAGCTCCAGCTCGGCGAACAGGGCCCGGGGCGTCGGCAGGTCGATGTGGGCCGCAACCCCGTCCGTACAGCCCGACGTGGCCCCGAGGACCAGGCCGAGGCGCTGGAGCAGCCACCGACCCTGTCCAGGACTGGTGACGGCGACGACGTCGCGCGCGAAGGGGTCGTGGGGCGGGACGAGGAGCTCGGCGCCCAGGGCGGCCGCCAGCACGTCGGCACGATCACCCACCCTCAGACGCAGCCCGCTCATGGGACCTCACCCTAGAGGGCGCCTCGGACACTTCCGTGACGATGCCCGGTCTCACCAGGGCCGGCGACGGGTACCGCTTTCCTCGTGCCGATGGCTAGTGTCGTGAGGCGTCCACGCGGCCCAGGTCGCACCCGCCTGACAGGAAGCTCACATGCCCAAGGGATCCGTGTTCGTCGACGAGCCCTTCTCGTACGTCGACAGGTTCAGCGGATGCCGCATCCGGCGGCTCACCAGCTACACAGGCCACTCCAACCACCTGTACTTCACGGACCCGTGCTTCCTCGACGACGGCAGGTCGCTCGTGTTCACGTCCGATCGGGAAGGTCACAGCAACCTGTTCCGCTACGACCTCGACACAGGCCGTGCGACCCAGCTCACCGACCTGTCCGGGCCGAGCATCGAGAACGAGAGGGTCTTCGACCACCGTCCCGCCGGCGCGTACAGCACCGTGAACGGGAAGCACTACTACTGGTGGCAGAACGGGCTGTACGAGCTCGACGTGCACACACTCGACGAGCGGCAGGTCTGGCGCGCCCCGGAGGACACGGTCGTCGGCATCCACGGAGCGACGACGGCCGACGGGCGGTACGTGTGCACGATGCTGCGCGAGCGCGTCGAGCCCGCGGAGCCGCGCCTGGAGTACCCGTACTCGTACTTCCCGGACCTCTTCGACGCCCGTCCGCTCACGCAGGTGATCCGGGTCGAGGTCGCGACCGGAGTCATGGAGGTCCTGCACGAGGACCGCAGGTTCATGACTCACGTGAACGTGTCGCCCACGCGTCCTGACCTCCTCACGTTCTGTCACGAGGGGCCGTGGCAGCGCGTCGAGCAGCGGATCTGGGGGCTGAACCTGCGAACCGGCGACGTGTGGAGGATCCGGCCCCAGGACGACGGCCGGCTCGTCGTCGGGCACGAGTACTGGTTCGCGGACGGCGAGCACATCGGCTACCACGGGCGTCCGAGGAACGGCCAGGGCGACCACGTCTTCGGCTACCGCCGCTGGGACAACACGGATGCCGTCGAGAGCCGCTTCCCGTTCCACTCGTGGCACTTCGCGAGCAACGACCACCGTCTCATCGTCGGTGACGGTACGGCGACGCTGCAGACGCCGCGGGAGCCGTTCATCCAGCTGTTCCGCTGGGACGGTGCGGACTACGTGGGGCCGAAGGTCGTGGCGGCGCACTACGACACGTTCAACGGCCAGCTCGTGCACTGCCATCCCCGCTTCACGCCCGACGGCCGACACGTGCTGTACACGAGCGACGCAACCGGCTACGCGAACCTCTACCTCGCCGAGCTGCCGCCGTTCGAGGACCTGCCCGACCTCGTCCCGGGCATGCTGCCGTAGGAGGCGAGACGGGGTCCCCGACGGCACCCCTGTCCTGACGGTCGCAGCGTCAGGCCGCGAGGGAGGCCAGGCGCTGCTGGACCTCCCGGACACTCGGGTTGGTGAGGGTCGACCCGTCCTCGAAGAGGAGCGTGGGTACGGTCCTGCTGCCGGAGTTGGCGTGCTCGACCAGCTCGGCGCCCTCCGGCTCGGCCTCGATGTCCACCTCGGTGTAGTCCATGCCCGTACGGTCGAGCTGGGACTTGAGCCGGCGGCAGTAGCCGCACCAGGTGGTCGTGAACATTGTGAAGGCCATGTGTCGGGCAACCGAGGTTGGCCGAGGAGTATTCCGGAGCTGGGCCGCCCGCGGTCGGCTGTCGTCGGGTCGTGGCACAGTGTCCGCTGTGGCGTCCCCTCATCCCGACGAGATCCTCCGCGGTCTCGACCTCGAGCAGCGCGAGGTGGCGACGAGCGTGGGGGAGCCTGTCGTGGTGATCGCAGGAGCCGGTACGGGCAAGACACGCGCGATCACACACCGCATCGCCTACGGTGCCGTCACAGGCGCGATCGACCCGAAGGCGACGCTCGCGGTCACGTTCACCACACGCGCCGCCGGCGAGCTTCGCGGCAGGCTCGCGCTGCTGGGGGTCCACGGCGTCCAGGCCCGCACCTTCCACTCCGCAGCACTCCGACAGGCCCATTTCTTCTGGCCCGAGGCGTACGGCTCCGCCCTGCCCCAGGTCAGCGAGGCCAGGTTCTCCGTCGTCGCCGAGGCGGCGCGGCGACTCGGGCTTCCCACCGACACCTCGGTGATCCGCGACGTCTCGGGCGAGGTGTCCTGGGCGAAGGTGAGCAACGTGGAGCCGGAGTCGTACGCCTCACTGGCCCGCGCGTCAGGCCGTGCGGTCGCCGGCCTCGAACCCGAGACCGTCGCGCGGCTGCTCGTGACCTACGACAACCTCAACCGGGACCGCGGCCGGATCGACTTCGACGACATCCTGCTGTGCACCGTCGCGCTCCTCACCGACCACGAGGACGTGGCCGCGCAGGTCCGGCGGACGTACCGGCACCTCGTCGTCGACGAGTACCAGGACGTGAGCCCGGTGCAGCAGCGGCTCGTCGACCTGTGGCTGGGGCCGAGCCACGACGTGTGCGTGGTGGGCGACCCCGCCCAGACGATCCACACGTTCGCCGGGGCACGCGCCGAGTACCTCCTCGCCTTCGGCCGTCGGCACCCCGCCGCCCGTACCGTCGAGCTGGTCCGCGACTACCGCTCCACTCCGCAGGTCGTGGGCGTCGCGAACGGCGTCCTGGCCGGTTCGGGCCAGCGGCACGTGACGTTGCGTGCTCAACGCCCGGCAGGACCTGCTCCCGTGTTCGCGTCGGCGACGGACGAGGCGGATGAGGCGGGCGCCGTGATCCGGTGGTTCTCCGACCTTCGTCGGCAGGGAGTGGACTGGCGCGAGATGGCGGTGCTGTACCGGATCAACGCCCACTCTCCGGCCTACGAGGCGGCCTTGAGCGATGCGGGCATCCCGTACCAGGTCCGTAACGCGGAGCGCTTCTACGAGCGCCCGGAGGTCAGGCAGGCGCTGGGAGCACTGGCCGCGACGGCGCGTACGCGCGGCGCCGAACCGGGCCTGGCCTGTGCGACGGAGGTGCTGGGGGCGCTCGGGTGGAGGCAGACCGCGCCGGCGACGGGCGGCCAGACCCGGGAGCGCTGGGAGTCGCAGAACGCCCTGATGGAGCTGGCCCGCGACCTCGCGGAGCAGGGCATGACGCTGGCAGAGCTGGTAGCGGAGCTGCAGCGGCGCGCGGCCGTGCAGCACGCGCCGTCCGGCGCGGGCGTCACGCTCACGACCCTCCACGGAGCGAAGGGACTGGAGTGGGACGCGGTCGCCCTCGTCGGCATCCATGACGGGGGAGTGCCCTTCGTCCTGGCCGATACCGATCAGCAGCTCGCGGAGGAGCGGCGGCTGCTGTACGTGGGGGTCACGAGGGCTCGGGAGCACCTCAGGATCTCGTGGTCGGGCGGCCGTGGACGTGACCGCCAGCCGTCGCGGTTCCTCACCGGCGTCCTGCCCAGCTCGGCGACACCTGTCCGCAGACGCTCCCGGCAGGTCAGCCGGGAGACCGTCGCCATGACCTGCCGCGTCTGCGGCGGCGGGATCACGGCCGCCTCGGACCGGGTGCTGGGACGGCACGCGGACTGTCCCTCGCGGTACGACGAGGACCTCCTCGCGGCCCTGCGCACGTGGCGGACGCGCGCAGCGGAGAACGCCGGTCTCCCTGAGTTCTGCATCTTCACCGAGTCCGCCCTGGTCGCGATCGCAGAGGCATGCCCGCGCAGCAACGACCAGCTCGGCGAGGTGTCCGGCGTCGGGCCCTCCAAGATCCGCCGGTACGGATCCGAGGTCCTCGCCCTCGTCGAGGCAGCCGGACAGGGCCAGGAGCTCCCACCGCCCCTGGGGTGACCCCTCGTACAGCCAAGGCGCGACTCCTCGTACAGGCCCTGCATCACCCTCGTACCGATGCCGTAGCAGGCAGTTCTCACGACCTGCGGTAATTCGCTTGCACTCGTACGGATGCCGTACCTAGGCTCGTGCACGGTCGCCGACGGGTGGCGGCCAGGACTGTGATGGGAGGGCAGCGATGCTGACGTCCATGAACGCAACGGCGATGACGCTGTCGCGCCCGTCCCTCGTGCTCTCCACGATCGACAACAACGCCGCTGTGTCCTTCGTCGATGCGACGACCGGAGTCAAGCGTCACGCCGACTACGGCACCGGACCCGATCTGGCCCCTGGGGGCGCCCATTGATGGCATGACCATCAGGCGCAGGACCAGGCCGTGAACCCAGATCACCGGGATTCACGGCCTTCGTGCTTCCCGGGGCAGACAACCACCCGACCGCCACACAGGCACCCACCCAGGAAGCACACCCAGGAAGCACACACCATGACTCTTCTCCTCGAGCTGATGGCTCCCTTCGAAGCCCACACCGCGATGCCCTGCACCGACGAGGACCCGGAGCTGTTCTTCGCCGAGTCCCCGTCCGACATCGAGCTCGCGAAGCTCGTCTGCGGCCCGTGCCCCCTCCGGCAGGAATGCCTCGCCGGCGCACTGGCACGGCGCGAGCCCCACGGCGTCTGGGGCGGCGAGCTCCTCGTCGGCGGTGAGGTCGTCGCGCGCAAGAGGCCTCGTGGCCGTCCGCGCAAGATCGTCGAGCCGGCCATCGAGACCCCGTCCCGTGAGGTCGCCGCGTGAGCCCGACCCTGTGACCCGGACCAGCCTGCTGGTCCGGGTCCTCCCCTGCGTCTTCTCATGCAGGGGGAGCGGCGAACCCGGGCAGGTACTCGGTGAGCACGTCGGCGAACCGCGCCCGTACGTCCAGCTGGGAGAGGACAGCGATGCCGCCCATCCAGACACGGTGGATCAGCGCGTACACCGGGGGCACGTTCAGCCTGGTCATGACGGTGTCGTTGGAACGGCTCTCGGACATCAGCCGCTCGTACTGCTCACGCATCCACGCCCGCGTGAAGTGGAACTCCTCGGCCCGGGCGGGCTCGACGAACGGCGCCAGGTAGGCGAGCAGGTTCCCGGGGTCCACGTCGCCGACGAGGAGCCCCTCCTGCCGCAGGCCTGCTGCAACCTCGGCGGCGTTGCCGTGGAGCGCGGTCCGGATGAGACGTCCCATGGGTTCGGGCAGGCCCTCGGGCAGGCGTGCCACGAGACCCCAGTCGACGATCCCCAGCCGCCCGTCGCGAAGGATGAGGAAGTTCCCGGGGTGCGGGTCGGCGTGCAGGACGCCGGCGCGGCGCGGTGTGGAGAACAGGAACCGTACGTATGACAGGCCCACGGCGTTGCGCCTGTCGGTGTCCCAGCCGGCTGCCGCGTTGAGCCTCTCGCCGTCGAGCCACCGGCTGACGAGCACCCGCCGGGTCGCCGTCAGGACCTCCGGGACGGCGAACTCGGTGTCACCGGCGTACGCGGCTGCGGCGAGCGACTGGTGCTCCGCCTCCTGGAGGTAGTCGACCTCCTCCCGGATGCGCGCCGCGATCTCCGCAGTCAGCGCCTTCATGTCGATGCTGCCTGCCAGCGGGGACATGACCGACGCGAGCCGTCCGATCTGGGCCAGGTCGCTCTCGAGGGCGTCCTCGGCGCCCGGGTACTGGATCTTCACGGCGACCGGCTCACCCGTCGCGGCCCACGTGGCCCGATGGACCTGTCCGATCGAGGCGGCCGCCGCGGGCCGACGGCCGAACTCGCCGAACAGTGAGCGCCAGGACGGGCCGAGCTCCCTCTCGAGGACGGCCTCGAGCCGGGACATCGGCATGGGAGGTGCCGAGTCCTGCAGCCGGCGCAGCTGCTCCCGGTACGGACCGGCGATGTCGTCGGGGAGCACAGCCTCGAACATGCTCAGTGCCTGGCCGAACTTCATCGCGCCGCCCTTGAGCTCACCGAGGACGCGGAACAGCTGCGCGGCCGCCTGCGCCCGCATGTCGTTCTGCACCGTCTCGGCGTCCTGCCCGATGAGCCGACGTCCCAGCCCGACCGTGGCACGACCGGCGTAGCCGAGGGGCAGCCCCAGCATGCGGGCGCCCCTCGCGAAGGTCGAGGTCGGCACCCGCTCGTTCTCGACGCCCTCGCTGTCCGGGTCGTTCGCGGTCATGGACCCATTCTGTCGGGCTCCGGCAAGACTCCTGACACGTCCGCTGGGTGACACGTGCACCGCGGGTGCGGCGGCCACGACCGCAGGGTGGTCCGGCCGGCGTCGCCGGCCAGGGTGAGGGTTCGGGAGCGGAGCTCACCGTCCTCCCCGTTGAGGAAGGCCACGACCTGCGCGAGCGCGACAGCGGTGACCCACGTGTCCAGCACCGGGTCGTCGGGGCCCTGGCGGTGAGCGAGCTGGGCGGCGAGCCGCGGCCACACCGGGTCAGCGTCCGTACGCCACAGGTCGGAGCAGCGCAGGCACGAGGTCCTGCCTGGCACGACGAGCGGCCCGGCCACGGCCGTGCCCGGGCGGGTCCTCAGCACGAGGTACGGGCGGCCCTCCCGCGTCAGCTCGTCCGTGAGGCTGCGGTCCGGTTCGCACATGCCTGTACAGACGATGGTGAGGACCGCCCGGCCCGCGCCGTCCGTTGCCGCGCGACGACCCTGTCCGCCGGGGGCCGAGCGCAGGTGATGGACGAGACGTTCGGCGGCGCTGGGTACCTCCGGTCGGTGGGACGGGTCCTTCACGAGAACACGGTGCCCGAGGTCGAGCAGGAGGGAGCTGATCCTCGCGGCCAGAGGTCCGGTACCGAGCACCCGTACCGTCGCGCCTCGCCGGGGGGCGGCCAGGTGGCCGTGCTCGTCCAGCCTGGCCCTGAGCCAGTCCCGCCAGGCGTTCTCGCCGGGGTCCTGGCGCCGGCCGCCCTGGTCCGGCTGGGTGAGGGAGCGGACGAGAGTGTCCGCGCGCCGGGGGACAGGTCCGAGGACGAGCACGTCGTCGTCGAGACCGACCTGCAGGGTGGTGCGGTCACGCCAGACCATGACCATGTCTCCGCGGCTCCTGGGCAGCGCGGACGGTGCGTGTGGTTGAGGCATGGCACATGTTCTTCCGGCCACCCGGCGATGGGAAGCGGGTCGAAAGAGGTGGCCAACACCACAGCGCCCGCCGACAACAACCCAGGGCCTGTCAGACCGCCACGGCATGGCAAAGGGGCGGAACCCTGCGGTCCCGCCCCTTTCTATGCTCTACGTCCTGATCAGCTCTTGCCCAGGATCCGGTTGAGGTTGGTGCCACACACGGGGCACTTGCCCTTGGCCATGCGGGTGCCGTTCTCGCTGACAACGATGTTGCCGGTCGCCTCGCGCTTCGCCTTGCACTTCACGCAGTAGAACTCACCCGTGTAGGTCTGGTCGGCCACAGTTCCTCCTTGTCCGCGGCGGGGGCCATGGGTGACCACCGTCGTGTTTCCTGGCTGCGTACTCTACGGGTGCTCGGCGGGGAAATCACGCGGACGCGCAACTTTTCACGCTCAGCACTGGCTTTTCGAGGCCCCAGGGGACATGAAGGGGTACATGAACGGGGACATGAAACAGGGTTCCCGATCAGAACCGTTTGCCTTCCCCTGCGAACGGACGACCTGGGAACCCTGTCGCAGGAGACAGTAGCGAGACGCCGGAGCCCAGGTCAAGGTCGGGTGTCGGCGCCGGGTGCCATGCTGTGCGGGACGGAAGGACATCGCATGCAGCTGCCCGAGGACGTGGTGCTCCGGCGGAGTACGCGCCGGCGGCGCACCATCCAGGCTCGCCGTGAAGGGGACACGATCGTGGTCCTCGTCCCGGCCACGCTTCCGGCGCGGGACTGTGAGCGCCTTGTCCCTCAGCTCGTGGATCGTGTCCGCGCCCGGGAGGCAGGCGGGCGACGGCGGGGCGACGAGGCTCTCGGACAAGCAGCAGCTCGCCTGGCGAAGGAGCTGGGGGGTGACCTCGACCTCCTGCCCCGCCTGACGAGTGTGACCTGGTCCGCGAGACAGAACCGCCGCTGGGGCTCCTGCACGACCACGACCGGCGAGATCCGCCTGAGCAGCCGGATGCAGTCGTTCCCGTCGTGGGTCGTCGACTACGTGCTGTTCCATGAGCTCGTACACCTCGTGGAGGCCAACCACTCGCCGCGGTTCCACGAGCTGGTGAGACGCTTCCCGGACCATGACCGAGCCGTGGGCTTCCTCGAAGGCGTGTCGCACGCCCTGGCCCTCCCGACTGAGCCGTCGCCGCTGGAGCATCAGACCGGGGAGGACGAGCCGGACGCCGAAAGCCTGGTGGACTAGGGACGGGTTGGGAGGCGCGGCGAGGAGGCTCAGCGGCCTCCCAGTCATGTGCTCACAGCGTGTACCTCAGCTTCACAGAAATGGCCCACGGGCTCCGGCGGATTCTCCAACCGGTAGTTGAAATGGTTCCTTCTGGAGACCCAGAAAAGGGAATCCTGTACCCCTGACCGTTTGTGACCGGCCTTGCGGGAAGGCTGCGGTCCGGACGTGCGGGCGCTAGGTTTGGTGCCTGACCAAAGGGGAGTTCCTGTGGGGGCCATTCTGCTGTTCGTCGCTTTCGCTGTCGAAACGGCGCTCGCGGCCTTCCGTATCGTCACGAAGTCGAACCAGCCGAGGGTGCGTGCAGTATTACGGGCTGCCGCGCTCGCGGGGTTCGTGGTTCTCGCCCTGCTCTCTGTCGTCCGCTGGGATCTTCGATGGTATGGGCTGACCCTTTTGCTGGTCGTCTGGGGAGTCCTGGGGGTTGTGGAATGGGTCAGGCGTCGTGGCGGCAGCAAGGTGTTCCGAGTGAGGAACGTCGTGCTGGGTGCCGTGTTCTCATTCTTCCTCTTCTTTCTCGGGCTGGCTCCAGCACTGGTCTTTCCTGAGCATGCCGTCCTGGACGCGACGGGCGAGTTCCGCGTCGCGACAGTCACTCAGACCTATTCCGACCCGGGCCGCACAGAGACCTACACGAAGTCCGGTGGGCAGAGGCGACTGAGCGTGGACCTGTGGTATCCGCTGGAAGCCGAGGGGACCTATCCGCTGGTCGTCTTCTCGCACGGGACAACTGCCACCAAGTCCTCCAACACGTCGTTCTACAACGAGCTCGCCTCACACGGGTACGTTGTGGCCGCCGTCGACCATGCGTACGAAGCGCTCTACACGACGTTCGACGACGGGCAGACGGCTGTGATCGACCCGGGCTACGTCAAGCAGTTCTCGACGGAGAACGCTCACACGGACCGGCAGCAGAGCTACACGTTCTATCAGCAGTGGATGCAGATCCGGATGGGTGACCTGAGCTTCGTCATCGACACGATCCTGGCGAAGGCGAAAGCCCAGGATGCCGACGGGGTCTATCGTCTCGTCGACGCGGAGAAGATCGGTGTCGCAGGGCATTCGCTCGGGGGATCGGCAGCACTGGGAATGGGACGCCTGCGTACGGATGTCGATGCGGTGATCTCACTGGAAGCCCCCTTCATGTACGACATCCAGGGGACCAAGGACGGTGAGTTCGTCTGGAACCAGACGCTGTACCCGACCCCTGTGCTCAACGTCTATACACAATCCTGGAGCCACTTGGGCGAGTGGAAGCAGTACGCAAAGAACTTCGCTCTTCTGCCCGAGACCTCCGAGACCGCCTTCAATGTCTACATCAGCGGCGCGAACCATCTGTCGCTGACCGACCTCGCCCTGCTGAGTCCGTTCCTGACCACAGTGCTTTCTGGCAGCCAGTCGACCAAGGATGCCGAGACGTGCCTGCGTATTGTCAACAAAGTGTCCCTCGAATTCTTCGACAGCTACCTGAAGGGGAAAGGTGCCTTCAAGGCAAGCGGCACCTATTGACACGACAGTCCCGCTTCGGTGACGGAGCGTTGCTGCCCGCCCACCGCGCCGCTTGTGCTGACGATGGACGCCGGCCCCTGTCTGCTCCACGGCAAGGGCAGGGGATGGCCGAAGCGGAAGTTGACGACCATCGCCTTGAGCGGCCGGAGTGGGAACGACTTCGGGGGTCACGATGCGGCCGTGCTGAGCCTTGTGCCCGATGTGGCAGGCGCGTACGTTGTGCCAGATCCGGGGGCCGGACGGTAGGTACTGGTCAGCCACCCGGGGGCGAAGGGGCCCGACATGAGCGAAGAGCCGGAGCAGCGGCGCGGACGGCGGTTCGAGCAGAGAGTCGTTCCCGGTTCGGATGAGGTGATATCGATCCGAGTCGGGCCCAACTCGGTCTGTCGGCTCTCGCATCCGGACTCGGTGGCGGAAGGCCTTCAGCTGGATGCGGACTCTCGAGGTGACGTCCGCCTGCATCTGTCCGCCGCGGCGGACGCGAAGCCCCTCGAGTTCCTGGTCGAGGAGACCTCGCACGACGGGACCGTGACGCGGCACACCCTGAGCGTCACGGCCGATCCTGACCACTGGGCCGTCGCGGATCGCCACCGCCACGAGGCTGAACGCGACGGTGCGAAGAACGCGCCAGGCGACCTCGTACCGCCCCTGCTTGAGGACCCTCGGGATCTCTCCAACGCGGAGCTCGTGAAGCGCGGCTACCCGCCTCGGCCTTCCCCCGACGCACCGCCGGCGAGCCGTGAGCGGTGGCGGCAGCTCGTATCCCGGAGCTATCACCGGGTAGGTCCGGAGCGCAGTGAGCATCCCGATGTGCGCTTCACGAAGCTGGCTGAGCCGGAGACCGTGATGAGCCCGACTCTGCCCCTGCCGCC
>JACRAA010000119.1 GCA_016213595.1 Actinomycetota bacterium
CAGCGCGAGCGCGGTGAGGGCAAGGCCGGCCACCACACCTGTCAGCCCACCCACGAGCGAGGTCTCGTCGAACCTCGTGTGGCGGTGCCTTGAGACGGCCGTCCAGGCGGCGACGACGCCCGCGACGACGCCGACGAGAAGCCACGTGACCATCACCCAACGCCCCGTCGACTCTGCCGGAACGGCACCGAGGACCGGTACGGCCGGGAGCAGGCCGACCTGCGTCAGCGTCGGGGACACGATCGCGCCATCCCCCAGGCTGACTCCCGCGCCGAGCACCCAGGACGCCGCCCAGAGGACCAGGTTGGGGAGGTACGCCAGCTCGCCCAGCAGGAGGACGACACTTCCTGCCGGGTCCGCTCCGAGGGAGGCCGAGAGCTCGGAGATGCGGCCCCGGCCCTGGTACAGCGCGTCGACGAGGGCGATGCAGGCGCCGACGAGGACGACGGCGACGCCGGCGCCGGTCGCCTTCGGCACCCGCCTCAGCCAGACCGGCCAGGTCCGGGTCGCGTCCCAGCCGACGGTACGGGCGACACCGACCGCGCTGGACACGGCTCCCAGGAAGACGGCGCCGACGAGGGACTTCGCCACCTGGGTGGGAGTCGTCAGAAGGAAGGCCACGCTCCCGACGGCGAGCAGGTACGTGCCGGTGAACGACAGCACGAGTCGCAGCACGAGTCCGGCTCGTACGTCGACGGGCAGGTCGTCGGTCTCCTGCGCGAGCACTGCCTGCCGGGCGGCCACGCCCGACAGGCCCGACAGGATGAGGACGATGATGGCCGTGAGCCCCAGCGGCGCGATCGTGATCGTGGTCGTACCGACCATCGCGCCCGCGCCGTGCCCGAGCAGCCAGACCTCGGTCGCCAGCTTGAGCCCGCTCGTGATCGCACGGGGCGGCCCGGTGAGCGACGCCACGACGACGGGCGCGGCGACGATGATCCAGCCGGCGGCGGCAGAGCTCACGGCGGCGAGCACGACCGCGAGGGGCCAGGGCAGGGCTGGGGCGCGCACCTCCGTGACCTCGTCCCGGTGCCGCAGACCGCGTACCTCCAGGCCGCGTCTCCTCCCTCGCGAGGACGTCTGACGAGCTCTGGCCATCGCAGCATCCTCCCTTCGACACGCGCATCCTGACAGGGGGACACGCTGGTGCCCAGTAAAGTCGAAGGGTCAGGGGACAGTCGAAGCGAACGCCGGGGAGGTGCCATGGCCGACGAGGACGGTAACCGCGCCAAGCGCGCGGCGGAGTCCGGCGGCGACACCCCGGGCGGCCGGCCGAAGCGGTTCGTGACCCCTGACTGGGACGACTGGGACGGCGCGTCCGGGCCGAGCCCCGACAACGAACCGACCGAGGCGCCCTCCGTACGGGGTGGGCGGTTCGCGGCGACCGATGACGAGCAGGAAGAGCCCTCGTCACAAGGGCGCGGCCGGTACTCGTGGGCTGACGAGGCTTCTGCGGCAGCCGAGCAACCGGAGTCCGTACCGCCGGACCAGCCGGACCAGCCGGATGCGGACCACGCCGAGACCGAGCCCCCGCAGCAGGGCACGCGTGCCTGGCGACCGATCGCGGTGGACCCGGCGCCAGGCGCCTCCCGGGCCGCCCAGAACGCGCCGCTGGGCGAGAAGCGGCGACGTGAGGCGCCGGCACTACCCACCAACCCGCAGCCCACCTCCCCGTCGGAACGTCGTGAGGCGCTCATCGCGCGAGAGCGTGCCGGGCGCCCGGTGGCCCCGGGGTCCCTTCCCGAGGATGACTGGACGGACGTCCCTCTGCCCGCCTCCGCCGTCCCACCGCCGGCACCGGGCCACCCCCCCACCCCCATCGCCGTTCAGGAGGGAGACGCGCCGGTCGCTCACGGCTCGTACACCCGCCCCGCTGACGAGCCCGACGAGGACACGTTGTGGCTGAGGCGGCGGCCCTCGTCGCGGGCCGCTGAGGGGAGTACGGCATCGGAGCGGACGCCGCCTTCGGGCCCCGGCTCGGGCTCCGAGCCGACGTCGCCCACTCGTGACTCAACCGCGACTGAGCCGACGGCGAGCCAGGGGCCAGAGTCGGCCACCCCGCCCCCTGCCGAGGAACCCGGGTCCGAGCAGAGCGGGGCGAAGCCGCCAGCGGCCGCAGTCCCCACCGCCGCAGTCCCCACCGTCGCGGTCCCCACCGTCGCAGTCCCCACCGTCGAGGTGACGGAGACTGGGGTGCCCGGCCCGCGATCCGGGCGAACATCACGGCTCCTGCGCAACCGCGGCCTCGTCCTAGGGGTCTCCGCGCTGCTCGTCGTGGTCGTCATCGTGGTCGGCTACCTCGTGGTCGCCAACCGGGTGAAGCCGAGCGCCGCCGCCAGCAGCCAGACGACAGCAGCCCTCGTCGAACGGCTCGTCACCCCAGGCCAGCTCAGCGGAGTCGGCGCCGGCGGCTGGACGGAGCAGAAGACGGAGTCGACCCTCACCCAGGACTCCCCGTCCCCACTGTGCTACGTCACGTCTCCGGACATGCCGACGCCCGGCGCGCAGGCACAGCGCAAGCTCACTGCTTCCAGCGCGACAGTCCTTCACCGGATCGCCGGCTACGCGTCCTCGGCCGAGGCGGGCCAGGCGTACGCGCAGCGCCTCATCCAGCTCGGACAGTGCAGCAACATCCCCGCCTACCTGATGAGCGGCGCGACGGTCAGCTGGCTGGGCGACGCCGCCGCGGGCGTTCAGGCTGTCGTCCAGGACACCACGCCCCAGTACCACACCCTCGTCGTCGTGCGGACCGGGTCGGCCATCCTCTCGTACGACGTGGCCCAGAGCGGGAGCGCGGTGCCCTACGAGAATGTGCTCGCGGTGGCAGCGCAGACCGTCACCTCCATCTGCTCGTCGGTCGGGGGCGCCTGCAGCGCCTCGCCCGCGCCGACTCCCGGCGTCCCGCCCGCGACGGCTCAGCCCGGGTGGCTGGCCGTCTCCGACCTGCCCAGGGTGACGCCCGGGATGGGCCGCTGGAACGCGACGCCGCCCAAGTCGAGCGTGACCAGCACCGGCAGCGCGTGCGAGAACCTCACACTCGCCACCGCCGCCGGCCCCACTCAGAGGCGCCAGCGGACGTACCTGCTCACCGAGGACACGAAGGTCCCCAAGGACTTCGGGCTCGACGAGGTCATCCTCGACTTCGACACCCCCGACGCGGCCGCCGCCTTCGCCTCGCAGCTGAAGAGCTCGATCGCCGACTGTCCCACCCGTACAGCGACGGCGAAGCTCGGGAACACAGCAGACATCACGGCGAAGGGCGCCACGGGCCAGGCAGTGACCGGCTTCTGGCGGACGGTCACCCAGTCCACCAGCCCGACGACCAGCTTCATCTTCCGGGTCGGGGTCGGGACCGCCGGCACGAGGGTCGTCTACCTCTTGGCCACCCCGTCCACGACGTTCGACTTCACCGACGCGGACTGGGCGGCCATCACCGTACGAGCCGGCCAGCGAGCGACCCAGGGCGGCTGACCGCAGAGCGCCACGGACGACGCAGCGCGGCCTGGGAAGTCCTGAGACCGTACGGTCAGTCCCGCGGCATCGACCGCATGATGTCGGCCATGAGGACGGCGGCGCCGCTCGGTGTCTTGCCCACCCGGACGCCGACCGCCTCGAGGGCCTTCTTCTTGGCCTCCGCGGTCCCGGCTGAACCGGACACGATCGCGCCCGCATGTCCCATCGTGCGGCCCTCCGGCGCGGTGAAGCCGGCGACGTAGCCCACGACCGGCTTGGTCACGTGCGCCGCGATGAACTCCGCGGCCCGCTCCTCGGCGTCGCCGCCGATCTCGCCGATCATCATGATGGCCTGGGTCTCCGGGTCGGCCTCGAACTCCCGAAGGCAGTCGATGTGGGTCGTCCCGATGATGGGGTCGCCACCGATCCCGACGGCGGTCGAGAAGCCGTGCTCGGCGAGCTCGTACATCATCTGGTAGGTCAGGGTGCCGGACTTCGACACGAGCCCGATCCGACCGCGCCCGGCGATGTTCGCGGGGATGATGCCCGCGTTGGACCGTCCGGGAGAGATGAGGCCGGGGCAGTTCGGGCCGATGATGCGTGTCGCGCCGCTCTTCTGCGCCGCTGTGAAGAACTCGGCCGTGTCCCGGACCGGGATGCCCTCGGTGATGCAGACGACCAGCGGGACACGGGCGTCGATCGCCTCCATGACGGCCGCCTTGGCGTACGCCGCGGGGACGAACACGACGCTGACGTCGGCCCCCGTCTCGGCCACGGCCTCGTGGACCGAGTCGAACACCGGCACCGGGTCCTCCTCGAAACGGACCGACTGCCCGCCCTTGCCCGGTGTGACACCGCCGACGACCCGCGTTCCGGACATGATCATGCGCTGGGTGTGCTTGCGGCCCTCGGCGCCGGTCATGCCCTGGACGATGATCTTGGACGTGTAGTTCAGAAAGATGGCCATGGCCTTGGTTCCCCTTCTACCTGGCCGCGGCCAGCTCGGCGGCCGTGGCGGCCGCGTCGTCCATCGTGTCGACCACCGTCACGAGAGGGTGGTTCGCGTCGGCGAGGACGAGCCGTCCCTGCTCCACCGCGTTGCCGTCGAGCCGTACGACGATGGGCTTCGTCGCCCTGTCCCCCAGCATCTTCAGCGCCTGCACGATGCCGCGGGCGACCTCGCTGCAAGCCGTGATCCCGCCGAAGACGTTGACGAACACGGACTTCACCTGGTCGTCGGAGAGGATGATCTCGAGCCCGTCCGCCATGACCTGGGCCGAGGCACCGCCGCCGATGTCGAGGAAGTTGGCCGGTCGCGGGTGCCCGGGCAGCTCGGCGCCGGCGTAGGCGACGACGTCGAGCGTGCTCATGACCAGACCTGCCCCGTTGCCGATGACCCCCACCGACCCGTCGAGCTTGACGTAGTTGAGGTTCTTCTCGCGCGCCCTCGCCTCGAGCTGGCCGCCCTCGGTCGCCTCGTGGAAGGACTCACGTCCCGTGTGGCGGAAGTCAGCGTTGTCGTCGAGGGTCACCTTGCCGTCGAGGGCGATGATGCGGCCGTCACCGGTACGGACGAGCGGGTTCACCTCGACGAGCGTGGCGTCCTCGTCGTGGAAGACCTCGCCCAGCTGTACCAGGACCGCCACCAGCTGGTCGTGGTCGGCTTCGTCGAACCCGGCGCCCTGCACGATCCGGCGTGCCGCGGCCTCGTCGAGCCCCACGAGCGGGTCGATCTTCTCCCGGTACAGCGCCTCGGGCCGCTCCTCGGCCAGCTGTTCGATCTC
>JACRAA010000120.1 GCA_016213595.1 Actinomycetota bacterium
AGGTCATTTCGTCACCTGGTTCCTACGACGCTGGGGAAGGACGGCGGCCGAGACGGCCGCGACGACGATGAGGCCCTGCACGCCGCCCTGCCAGTAGGGGCTGACCCCGACCTGTACGAGACCGTTGGTGAGGACGGTGACGAGCAGCACGCCGACAGCGGAGTGCAGCACTCCCCCGCGACCGCCGGTGAGCAGGGTGCCGCCGACGACGGCGGCGGTGATCGCCGCGAAGTCGTAGCCCTTGCCCGCCTGGACGAGTCCGGCGCTGAGCTGGCTGGTGACCATCACGCCGGCGAGATCTGGGTGCGCGGCGAGAAGGTCAAGCTGCGGAGCGTCGTCGACGCCGCCGACCACGGCATCGGGATGGTCTTCCAGGAGCAGTCGCTGGTGCCCAACCTCACGGCCGCGGAGAACATCGTCCTCGGCAGCGAGGGCGCGGGGGTCCGGCGCGGCATCTACCGCTGGGACACCATGCGCAAGCTCGCCCAGGAGCAGCTCGACAAGATCGGCTCCCACATCGACCCGCTCGCACGCACCGACTCGCTCTCGTTCGCCGAGCGCCAGATGGTGGAGATCGCCAAGGTGCTCCGCATCGAGGAGCGCACCTCGAACCCGCCCGTGATCATCCTCGACGAGCCCACCTCGGTGTTGGAGTCGGCGGAGATCGAGACCCTCTTCGAGCAGGTGCGCCGGCTCCGCGAGTTCGCTTCCGTCGTCTTCGTCTCGCACCGCCTCGACGAGGTGCTCGACGTGTGCGACCGCGTCTGCGTGCTGCGCGGCGGCCAGTCCGTGGGGGAGGTGCCGACCGCGGGCGCCGAGCCGGCCGACCTGCACCGGATGATGATCGGGTCCACCGGGTCCGACGACCACTACCACGAGGGCCTCGCCGAGCACTCCGACGAGCCGGCCAGGCCGCGCCTGGTCGTGAAGAGCATGTCGGGCAGCACCTTCCGCGACGTGGACCTCGAGGTCCGCGCCGGGGAGATCGTCGGCATCGTCGGCGTGCACGGCTCCGGACGCGAGGACGTCTGCCGGGCCCTGTTCGGCGCCGAGCCGACGCTGTCCGGCGAGGTCACCCTGGACGGCGAGAAGCTCGACCTGTCCGGGACCCGCGGCGCGGTCGCGTCCGGCGTCGGCTACGTGCCCGCCGAGCGCAAGATCGAGGGCATGGTCGGACCGATGTCGGTCGCGGACAACATGATGCTGACCAAGCAGAAGGCGCGCTGCACCGGGCCGATGGTCGTCCCGAAGAAGCAGGCCACCCTGGTCGACCAGTGGATCGAGCGCCTCTCGATCCGCACGCCGCACCGCGGCACCCAGATCGGGCGCCTGTCGGGCGGCAACCAGCAGAAGGTCGTCCTGGCCAGGTGGCTCGTGGCCGGCGACATCCGGCTGCTGCTCCTCGACCACCCGACCCGCGGCCTCGACATCGGTGCCCGCTCCGAGGTCTACCGCCTGATGCGCGAGCTCGCCAACAGCGGCGTGGCCACCGTGCTGCTCGCCGACAGCCTCGAGGAGGCGATCGGCATGTCCGACCGGATCATCGTGATGAACGACGGCCGCGCGACCAAGGAGGTCTCCTGCCCCTCGGGTGGCAAGCCGACCCCCCTCGACCTCGTCAAGGAGATGGTATGAACACCCCAGGACGTTCTTCGTCTCCCCCGCTGCGCTCCTCCGTCGAACAACGCTCCGGGGACCCCGCTGACATGAGCACCCCCGTCATCACCGAGCCGGCGTCGAACCCGGCCGCCGAGCCGGCCGTCGTCACCGGCGCCCCCACCGCCGCCCAGCGCGTCACGTCGTTCATGCCGGTCATCGCGCTCGTCGCGCTGCTCGCGGCGCTGACGATCGCCGACCCGGACTTCCTGACCCAGCGCAGCCTCACCGCCGCGGTCCGCACCTCTGCGCCGCTCGTCGTCCTCGCCGCGGGCGCCACGCTGGTCGTCCTGTGCGGCGGCATCGACCTCTCGATCGCGGCGCTCTGCTCGCTCTCCACGGTGTTCTTCGCGATGTGGCTGCCCGACCTCGGCGGGCTCACGATCCTCGTGGTCGTTGCCGCGGCCGGGGCCATCTGTGCGGTCCAGGGCATCGCCCACGTGGTCCTGAGGATCCCGTCGTTCGTCGTGACGCTCGGCGGCATGAGCATCTTCTCCGCGGTCGCCCTCGTCATCTCCGACGCCGGACCGATCCGCGTGATCGACCGCGACGCCACCGGGTGGCTCAACCTCTACGTCGCCGGCTACCTCCCGATGTCGTTCTTCGTGGCGCTGCTCGTGGTCGCGGTGATCTCGCTGATCATCAAGCTGACGCCCCTCGAGAGCTTCGTCCGCGCGACCGGCTACTCCGAGTCGGCCGCGCGCCTGGCCGGCACGCCCGTCGACGCGGTCAAGATCGCCGCCTTCACCGTCTCCGGCGCCTGCGCCGGCCTCGCCGCCGTCATGCTCGCCTCCCGCAACTTCAGCGGCAGCCCGACGATGGCCGACAACCTGCTCCTGCCCGCGGTCGCGGCCATCGTGGTCGGCGGTACGGCGATCACCGGGGGCCACGGCTCCCTGTGGCGCAGCCTCGCCGGTGCCCTCGTGGTGACGCTGCTGCGCGTCGGCCTGCCGATCGTCGGCGTCCCGTCGGCCTGGGAGCAGATCCTCTACGGCGCGATCATCGTCGCCGCCGTCGCGCTCACCCTCGACCGATCCAAGGTGCTGATCATCAAGTAGCCGAGTCCCCAGCCCCCTGACGTACGACCACCCTGAACACCCTGCACCGGAAGGCCTCTCATGTCCGAGTCCCAGCTCCTCCCCGCCGTCTCCTCGTTCCTCTCCTCGCCCCGGCAGCTGCTGATCGACGGCGAGTGGGTGGACGCGAAGGACGGCCAGACCTTCGACACCGTCAACCCCGCCACCGAGGACGTCCTCGTGAAGGTCGCCCAGGCCTCGGCCGTGGACGCCGACCGGGCGGTCGTGGCGGCCCGCAACGCCTTCGAGGCCGGCTCGCCGTGGCAGCGGTTGACCCCGCGCGAGCGCTCCCACCTGCTGTGGCGCATCGGCGACGCGATCGACGAGCGGGCCGAGGAGTTCGCCCAGCTCGAGTCTCTGGACAACGGCAAGTCCCTCGCGTCCGCGCGCGGCGACGTCGGCGTCGCGGCCGAGCTGTTCCGCTACTTCGCCGGCTGGGCCACCAAGATGGAGGGCACCACCATCCCGATGTCGGTGCCGGGCCGCGAGTTCCACGCCTACACCCGCCGCGAGGCGATCGGCGTCGTCGCCGGCATCGTGCCGTGGAACTTCCCGCTGACGATGGCCGCCTTCAAGATCATCCCCTCGATCACCGCCGGCAACACCGTGGTGCTCAAGCCCGCCGAGCAGACGCCGCTCACCGCGCTCTACCTCGGCCAGCTGCTGCTCGAGGCCGGCGTCCCTGCCGGTGTCGTCAACATCCTGCCCGGCTTCGGCGACGCCGGCGCTGCCCTCGTCGACCACTTCGATGTCGACAAGGTCGCCTTCACCGGCAGCACCGAGGTCGGCAAGAAGATCGCGGCCGGTGCCTCGAAGAACCTCAAGAAGGTCTCGCTCGAGCTCGGTGGCAAGGCCCCCAACATCATCTTCAACGACGCCGACCTGGAGGCCGCCATCGCGGGCGCGGCCCTCGCCGGCTACTTCAACGAGGGCCAGTGCTGCGTCAACGGCTCGCGGCTCTACGTCCAGCGCGACGTCTTCGACGAGGTCATCGCCGGGGTCGCCGAGGCGGCCAAGGCGATCCGCGTCGGCGACGCCTTCGACCCGGCGACCACGATGGGCCCGCTGGTCTCGCAGGAGCAGCACGAGAAGGTCATGGGCTACGTCCGCGGCGCGGTCGCCGACGGCGCCACCCTGGCCGCCGGAAGCCCCGACCCGGCCGCCGACAAGGGCTACTTCTTCTCCCCGACGCTCATCACCGACGTCACCGAGCAGATGGCGGTGCAGACCGACGAGATCTTCGGCCCGGTCATCACCGCGATCCCGTTCGACACCGAGGACGAGGTCGTCGCCGCCGCCAACAACACGGTCTACGGCCTCGCCGCCGGCGTCTGGTCCAAGGACATCGGCACCGCCCACCGCGTCGGCAGCAAGCTGCGCGCCGGCACGGTGTGGCTCAACACCTGGCACGCCGACGACGTGACGCTGCCGCGCGGTGGCTTCAAGCAGTCGGGCTGGGGTCGCGAGCTCGGCTCGTTCGGCCTCGACGACTACACCGAGCTCAAGACCGTCATCGCCGAGCTGCGTTGATCGAGGGAACGATCCACACCGTGAACCCGACAGACGTCCTGGGCGGCCACCGGATCGTGCCGGTGGTCGTCCTGGACGACCCAGCCAAGGCCGACGCGCTGGGAGCCGCCCTCGTCGAGGGCGGCCTCCCGGTCGCCGAGGCGACCTTCCGCACACCCGAGGCAGCGTTGGTGCTGCGGCGCCTCGCCGAGCGCCACGACCTCGTCGTCGGCGCCGGCACCGTCCTCACCGCGCGCCAGGTCGACGAGGCGCTCGAGGCGGGGGCCCGCTTCGTGGTCTCGCCGGGCCTCAGCGCGGCCGTCGTACGACGCTGCCAGGAGGCGG
>JACRAA010000103.1 GCA_016213595.1 Actinomycetota bacterium
ACGCCCACGCCGCCATCGACGAGGCCGCGCTCGCCAGCGCGCTCGAGGCCGCCCGCTGGGCCCCCTCGGCCAACAACACCCAGCCCTGGCGCTTCATCGTGGCCCGACGCGGCAGCGACGCCTTCGACGCGATCTACCGCAGCCTCCGCGACTTCAACAAGGCGTGGGCAGGTGACGCCTCCGCGCTCGTGGTGGCGGCCGCAACCACGGCCACTGAGGACGGCTCGCCGATGCACTTCGCCCAGTACGACACGGGCCAGGCCGTCGCCCACTTCACCGTCCAGGCCCACGCCGCCGGCCTCGTGACCCATCAGATGGGTGGCTTCGACCGCGAGGCCATTCGGGCGGCCTTCGACCTCCCTGCCGGCATCGCGCCGCTCACAGTGATGGCCGTGGGCGCCTTGGGGTCCCTGGAGGACACCTCCGAGGAGGTCCGGGCCCGCGAGGCGATCCCCCGCACGCGCCGCGCCGTGACGGAGTCCGTGCTCGTCAACGCCTGACCTCCAGCGCCCCTACCAGTACGGTGGGGGCGACGAAGGAGGTGGACGTGAACGCGTTCCTCGCGGTTGTACGGGACATCGGGCTGCTCGTCGCCCGCCTCACCCTCGGCCTCGTGCTCGTGCTGCACGGCTGGCACCGGTTCACCGTGGGCACCGGCCCGACCATCGAGCTGCTGACAGCGGCCGGACTCCCTGAGCCGCAGCTGTTCGCCTGGGGAGCGACCATCCTCGAGGTGGTCGGCGGCGCACTGCTGGTGTTCGGCCTGCTGACGCCTGTCGTCGCCGCGGTCGTCGTCGCCGAGCAGGTGATGGTCATCGTCTGGCTGAGGTGGAAGAACGGCATCTGGCTCGTCGACAACGGCATCGAGTACCCCGTCGTGCTCGCGGCTCTCGCGTTCGTCCTCGTCACCTTGGGCGCCGGTCGTACAGGCGTGGACGTCCTCTTCCGCCGCGGCCGCAAGAGCTCGGCAACACCGCAGACGTACGACAGCAGTCCTGTCTGAGGGCATTCACAGCCAACGCACAGCCAGTTCATCGGTCGCTTTCACAGTTTCTTGCCAGTCTCTACGTATGCCTCGACTGACCACGCAAGCTGAAGCCCTCACCCGGCCGGACGGCAGCCCCATCCGCGTCCTCGCCGTCGACGACGAGGCGAGCCTCACGGAGCTCCTGTCCATGGCGATGCGGTACGAGGGGTGGGACGTGACGACCGCCGGCTCCGGCAGCGACGCCGTACGCGCCGCGCGCGAGGTCCGCCCCGACGCCCTGGTGCTCGACATGATGCTCCCCGACTTCGACGGCCTCGAGGTCATGCGCCGCATCCGGGCCGAGATGCCCGACGTCCCGATCCTGTTCCTCACCGCGAAGGACGGCGTCGAGGACCGCGTGGGCGGCCTCACGGCCGGCGGCGACGACTACGTCACCAAGCCGTTCTCCCTGGAGGAGGTCATCGCCCGCATGCGAGGGCTGCTGCGCCGTACGGGCGCCACCATCGCCCGCCCCGACGCACGTCTGGTCGTCGGCGACCTGAGCCTGGACGAGGACTCGCACGAGGTCAGGCGGGGCAGCGAGGAGATCAACCTCACGGCGACCGAGTTCGAGCTGCTGCGCTACCTCATGCGCAACCCGCGCCGTGTCCTGAGCAAGGCCCAGATCCTCGACCGGGTCTGGAACTACGACTTCGGAGGCCAGGCGAACGTCGTCGAGCTGTACATCTCGTACCTTCGCAAGAAGATCGACGCGGGCCGGTCCCCGATGATCCACACGCTCCGAGGGGCAGGGTACGTGCTCCGGCCGGCGGCCGAATGACGGTACAGCTCGCCGGTCACGAGCCCAGCCCCATCGGGCCGGGAACCCTGGGACGACGACTCGTCGTCCAGGTCGCGACGACGGTCGCGATCGTTGCCGCACTCATCGCGATGATCTCCTTCGTCGCCATGCGTGCAGTGGTCGTGCAGCGCACCGACAGTCAGCTCGAGGACGTGGTGCAGCGCCAGCCCAGCGCGCCGTACGACTCGTCGTACTCCCACGGCCCGCGCGGCTGTGGTGGCCTCCCCGGCCTGCCCGTCAACAGCATCATCATCGAGCAGACCACCTACTCGCGCGTGGGTGCGATCCTCACGCGCTCCGGCTGTACGGTCCTGCCGGAACCGGTGATCCAGGAGATCGACGAGCACATCCGGGCGACCCGTACCACCGTCAACGTCAAGGGTCTGGGCAGCTACCGCTTCCAGGCCACTCTGACCAGCTCCGGCGCGACCAGCATCATCGGGCTGCCCATGACCGAGACCGACCGCGTCATCACGACCGTCCTCTGGGTCGAGCTGGCGCTCGCAGCGCTCGCGATCGTGGCGGCCATCGGGGTGACCCGCGTCGTCGTGACGCGCAACCTCCGGCCGCTGCACGAGGTGGCCCGCGTGGCCGCGGAGGTGTCGCGACGGGAGCTTGACCGCGGCGAGGTCGACCTCAGCCTGCGCGTCCCCGAGTCGAACGCGGACCCCTCCAGCGAGGTGGGACGTGTGGGCCTGGCCCTCAACACGATGCTCAGCAACGTCGAGAGCGCCCTCGCGGCACGCCAGGCGTCCGAGACGAAGGTCCGCCAGTTCGTCGCCGACGCCTCCCACGAGCTGCGCAACCCGCTGGCAGCGATCCGCGGCTACGCCGAGCTGACCCGTCACGGGCGTGACGAGCTGCCCGAGGACACCCAGTTCGCGTTCTCCCGGATCGAGTCCGAGTCCGAGCGGATGAGCCGGCTCGTCGAGGACCTGCTGCTGCTCGCGCGCCTCGACAGCGGCCCCGCCCTGCAGAGGAGCGAGGTCGAGCTCACCGACCTCGTCGCGAACGCCACCGCTGATGCCCAGGTCGCCGGTCCTGACCACGAGTGGGAGGTCGAGGTCCCCGAGGAGCCGGTGGTCGTCCAGGCTGACCGCTACCGCATCCACCAGGTCATCGCCAACCTCCTCGCCAACGCCCGTACGCACACGCCCGCGGGCACCCACGTGACGGCCAGCGTGGCCGTCGACGGCATGTACGCCGTGGTGAGGGTCTCCGACGACGGGCCCGGTATCGCACCGGACCTTCTGCCCAAGGTGTTCGAGCGGTTCGTACGGGCCGACGCGTCCCGCGTCCGCAAGTCCGGCCAGTCGACCGGGCTGGGCCTGGCCATCGTCGCGGCCGTCGTGCAGGCGCACGGAGGCACGGTCAACGTCACGTCGCGCCCCGGCCGTACGGTCTTCGAGATCCGTCTCCGTCTCGCCTGACCGCCTCGCCCGCCGGTCCGGCAGGCTCACAGACCCCTCAAAGAGTCGTTGCAGCCAGACCATAGAGCGCTTCAGCAGTGTGATGGCCGTGACTACCACCGCACCCAGAGCCGAGCTGACGCCGAGCGTCCCAGCCGCCCACCCGTCCACAGGACAGTCCACCCGAGACCTTCCCCGCTGGGTCTCCCACGGCACGCTCGCGGTGACGCTGCTCGCCGTCCTGGCCCTCTACACGTACGACCTGGCCGCCTCCGGGTACGCCAACTCGTTCTACTCCGCGGCCGCACAGGCCGGCTCGGGCTCGTGGAAGGCGTTCTTCTACGGCTCGCTCGACGCCGGCAGCTCGATCACCGTCGACAAGACGCCGGCCTCGTTGTGGCTGATGGCGCTGTCGGTACGGATCTTCGGGCTCTCGTCGTGGAGCATCCTGCTGCCGCAGGCCCTGCTCGGCGTGGCGTCCGCAGCGGTGCTGTTCTTCTCCGTCCGGCGTGCACTGTCGGGCGGGCTCTCGGCCACGTGGCCCGTCACGCCCGCCCGCGCCCACGTGGCCGGGCTGGTCGCGGCCCTGACACTCGCGCTCACGCCCGCGGCGACGCTGATGTTCCGCTTCAACAACCCCGACGCGCTGATGGTGTTCAGCTACGTCGTCGCCGCGTACTGCACGGTTCGTGCGACGGAGGCGGCCTCGCGGCGGTGGCTGGCACTCGCCGGCGTGGCGATCGCCGTCGGGTTCCTCGCGAAGATGCTCCAGGCGTTCGTGCTGCTGCCCTCGCTCGTCCTCGCGTACGCGGTGGCGGCGCCGGCCTCGTGGCGCAAGAAGGCGGTCGACCTGCTCACCGCGTTCGTCACGATGGTCGTGAGCTTCGGCTGGTACATCGCCGTCGTCGAGCTCGTACCGGCCTCGTGGCGTCCCTACATCGGCGGCTCGCAGACCAACTCCATCCTCGAGCTGACGTTCGGCTACAACGGCCTCGGACGCCTCAGCGGCAACGAGACCGGCTCGGTCGGCGGCGGTGGTGGCGCCGTAGGCCAATGGGGGACGACCGGCATCCTGCGCATGTTCACCTCCGAGTCCGGCGAGATGGTCTCCTTCCTCATCCCCGCCGCTCTGATCCTCGCGGCCGTGGCGCTGGCCGTCGTCGGCCGCCGGGCGTACGCGAACCTGCTGCGCAGGAACAGCGCGACCGGCGAGACGGTGGCGCTGGGCGCGCTCGTGCTGTACGGGAGCTGGCTCGTCGTCAACGGTCTCGTGTTCAGCTTCATGGCGGGCATCTACCACGACTACTACACGGTCGCCCTCGCACCGGCGATCGCCGGCACGCTGGCCGTCGGCGGCGCGGTCCTCTGGGCCAAGCGACGTCTCCTCGTGGCCCGCATCGGTCTCGCGGCCGCGGCCCTCGCGACGGCGGCCGGGAGCGTCGCGCTCACGCCCGTTCCCGGCGGGATCTACCTCGCCCTCGCGGTGGCCGGCGCCGCGGCGCTGGTCCTGGCTGCAGGCGCCGTCCTGCTGGGACGCCGTCTGGTTCCGGCGCTCTCCCGTACAGCCCTCGGCCTCATGGTCGCCGGCGGCCTCGTCGCACCGACCGCGTACAGCATCGAGACGGCACTGACGCCACACTCCGGTTCGATCGTCACCGCGGGTCCCGCGGCATCCGGCCTGGACCGTACGGGCCGTGGCGGCATGGCAGGCGGACGTGGCGGCTTCGGCGGCCAGCCTCGGACCATGGCAGGCGCCCCTCCCCTCGGCGCGACGGGCAGCCAGGTCGGCGGCATGCCAGCCCTGAGCGATGGCCGCGGCATCGCCGGTGGCGGGAGCGCCGGGGCTATGGGCGGTCTCATCAACGGCACGAGTGTGTCGAGCGACATGGTCACGTTGCTCAGCAGTGACGCCGGGTCGTACACCTGGGTCGCGGCGACCACGGGGTCCCAGAACTCGGCGAGCTACCAGCTGGCGACGGGACACGCCGTGATGGCGATCGGCGGCTTCAACGGGTCCGACCCTTCCCCCACGCTCGACCAGTTCAAGGCGCTGGTGGCGCAGGGCAAGATCCACTACTACGTGGCGGCTGGGAGCATGGGCGGGCCGAGCGGCGGCTCGAACGTGTCCAGCGAGATCGCGAGCTGGGTCTCCTCGAGCTTCACGGCACAGACCGTGGGCAGCGTCACCCTGTACGACCTGACGCAGGGGAAGTGACGGCCATGACCGCCCTCGACACCCGGCCCGTGCGTCGTCCGCTACCGACGAAGTGTGCGCTCATCGACCTGGTCGTCCCGGTCTACAACGAGGCCGCCGACTTGGAGTCCTCCGTCCGCGCCCTCGACGCGTACCTGTCCGCAGCCCTGCCCTACGGCTACCGCGTGACCATCGCCGACAACGCGTCGACGGACGGCACCTGGCTGATCGCCCAGCGTCTGAGCCAGGAGCTCCCGAATGTCGTCGCCGTTCACCTCGACGAGAAGGGGCGAGGGCGGGCGTTGAAGCAGGTGTGGCTCGCATCGGACGCCGACGTCGTCGCGTACATGGACGTCGACCTGTCCACCGACCTCGCCGCGGTGCTGCCCCTCGTGGCACCGCTGCTCAGCGGGCATTCGGACGTGGCGATCGGGACGCGCCTCGCGCGTACCAGCCGGGTCGTCCGCGGTCCGAAGCGGGAGCTGATCAGCCGCTGCTACAACCTCGTGCTGCGTACCGCCCTGCAGGCCTCCTTCTCAGACGCGCAGTGCGGCTTCAAGGCGATGCGGCGGGACGTCGCGCAGGAGCTGCTGCCCCTCGTCGAGGACACCAGCTGGTTCTTCGACACCGAGCTGCTCGTGCTCGCCCAGCGCGCCGACCTCCGGATCCACGAGGTCCCCGTCGACTGGGTCGACGACCCAGGCACGACGGTCGACATCGTCGCAACCGCGACCGAGGACCTGCGGGGCGTGGCCCGGCTCATCAGAGGGTTCGCGAGCGGTCGCATCCCGGTCGCCCGGGTCCGCGCGGAGCTCGCCTCCCCCGAGCTCCCCACGACGGTGCCCGGAGTGCCGCGAGGCCTGCTCGGCCAGGTGCTGCGGTTCACGGTCGTCGGGGTGACGTCGACGATCGCGTACTTCCTCCTCTACGTCCTCCTGCGAGGCCTCGTGGACGGGCAGGTCGCCAACCTCATCGCCCAGGTCGTCACGGCGGTCGCTAACACCGCCGCCAATCGGGCGTTCACCTTCAGGGTCCACGGCAGCCAGGGCCTGCTCAGGCACCATGCGACGGGCCTGCTCGCGTTCGCCACCGCAATGGTCCTGACGAGCGGATCGCTGTGGGTGCTGCACCAGGCCGCGCCGGGCGTCAGCAGCTGGGTGGA
>JACRAA010000096.1 GCA_016213595.1 Actinomycetota bacterium
ACTCGGGAGATCCGTGGAGCGTCGCGGCCTGGCCGAAGCGGTCGGCCCGCTGGTCGAGAGCGGCCAGCTCCATGAGCCACTCCCGGGAGAACTGGGCCTTCGCGCGGTCGTGCTCCTCGTCGGTGGGACCTTCGTCGGCGAACTGCCGGCACGTCTCGACGAGAGCGTCCTCGAGGGTCTCCGGCTCGACGCCCTCCCAGCAGCGGGCCGAGGCGACGCCCACCGAGTTGCCGCGGGCGAGCGACATGGTGAAGGCGCCAGCGCCCTCGGCAAGCTCCGTACGGACGAGGGCGCGGTGAAGCCGCGAGGTGATGCCGTCGCCGAGCACGGACGTCGCGAGCCCCAGGGCCTCGAGGTCCGGGTCACCGGCCTTGGGGAGCCGCCACACCAGGTGGACGGCATCCCGGGGGACCGCGGCGACGACCTCCTGACGCGGGACGCCCTGGTGCGGCGGCAGGGGAGCGACCAGGGGCCGCTCACGCCCGGGGAGGCGGGGGAGGTGCCCGAAGTACTGCTCCGCGAGCCGGAACCCCTGCTCAGGAGTGAGGTCACCGGCCAGCGTGAGGACAGCCCGGCTCGCCCGGTAGTTGGCGGCGAAGAAGTCCCGGACGTCGGCGAGCGAGGCCGCGTCGAGGTCCTCCATGGACCCGATGGTCGGGTGCGAGTACGGATGGCCCTCGGGGAAGGCCAGCGCGAGGATGAGGTGCCAGACGTCGCCGTACGGGACGTTGTCGTACCGCTGGCGCTTCTCCTCCTTGACGACCTCGCGCTGGTTGTCGAGGCTCGCCTGGTCGAGGGTCTCGCGCAACGTGCCGAGCCGGTCGGCCTCCAGCCACAGCATCTGGCGGAGTGCGGAGGTCGGCACGGCCTCGAAGTAGTTCGTACGGTCGTAGGAGGTCGTGGCGTTCACGGACCCGCCGGCGGCTTGCGCGAGGCCGATGTGGTCGCCGGACTTCACATGCGCGGACCCCTGGAACATGAGGTGCTCGAAGAGGTGCGCGAGTCCCGTACGGTCGGGCGCCTCGTCGGCGGAGCCCACGTCGTACCAGAGGTTCACGGCCACCACCGGCACGTTGTGGTCGGGGTTGACGATGACGCGGAGCCCGTTGTCGAGGCACTTCTCAGCCAACGGGTAGGTGATCACTCGAGGATCCATGATCGCGCCACCCTAGCGGCGCCGGATCCGGCGCGCCTCGAGGTAGTAGCGCTTGTCGTCGGCCTCGCCCAGGGAGAACGTCTTCCTCGGCAGCGTGCCGTCCGCGACGATCGACGCGAAGAAGGTCTCCTTCGGCACCGCCGGCAGGTACAGGCTCAGGTTCCCCGGCCGGCGGCCGATCTCCTCACAGGCCTCGGCGCCGTGGATGTAGTCGACGTCGCAGCCCTTGGCCACCAGCGCGTCGATGACGGTCTGCAGTGTGCCGGCGGGGATGCTCGCGTCCGGATCGACAAGGGAGTACGTGGCGTAGCCGCTCTCGTCGCCGTACCCGAACGTCTGCTCGGCGGCGCTCTCCATCCGGCTCATGAGCTCGCCCACTGAGTCGGCCACCGAGACCGTGAACGACCTGCAGTGCCGGCTCAGCTCGGCTTCGAGGTCGTCTCGCGAGACGTCGAACAGGACGCGGTGGATCGGCTCGAACTCGAGGCCCGGGTCGAAGATGTTCTCGATCTCGACGAGTGCCCACCGGGCCGGGTGCGTCTCCCGCTCGGCCTCGCTCAGCGTCGGCTTGAGATCCTGCCAGCAGCTCTTGGCCGTGGCGAAGCTGTGGTTCCCGTCCCCCATCGCGAACAGGAGCGGGTCGGCCGGGTCCAGGCTGTCGTGGAGCCGGCCGAGGGCGTCCGCGAAGGCGGGGACGACCTGGGCCGCTACGGGCCACCCCGTGACCCGGCCCCCGTGCTCCATGAGCTCGACGTCGTAGGCAGGGGCGAGGCCGGGCGCCGCCGCCGCCAGGGGCTCGATGACCGACCGGGCGGGGTCGGAGATGAGCACCACGATGTGCGGCAGCTCGAGCGTGGCGTTCTCGCGGATCCGCTTGCGCGGCGGGATCCGGTCCAGGATCGTGCCCTCGGTCGCCCGGATCAGGGTGCGGTCCCCGCTGTTCCAGCTGTACGCCTCGAGGTCGAGCGCGACCATGACGCCCCAGCGCACCACGCCGCGGCCGGTCTCGCGTCGTACGAGCATCAGCGTCGACTCGTACGTCTCGAACAGGCCCTGCTCGACGTAGTCGCGCATCGCGGCGTTGATGGAGACGATGCGGGCCTGAGGGTCGGGCTCGCCCAGGTGGACCTCCGGGTACACCAGCCGCAGCGTGGAGGGGGCGTCGCCGACGAAGTCCTCGACACGTGCCCAGTAGTCGGGCTGCGCCGTGTACTGGTCGCAGGCCACAACGGCCCACCGCGCGAGGTCGACGTCGCGGCGGGGGACAAGGATGTCGGCCAGCCGGACGCCGATGCGTGCGAGTGTGTCGTCAGGGCTCATAGGTCTCCTTCTAGGTCTCCTTCGCCGGTGCAGGCACAGCCTAGGGGGACGCCGATCCGGCGCCGTACGGGCGTCAGGAGTGAGCGTTCGCTGAGCCTGCGCTGAGATCTCGCCGGTTGCGCAGGACCGGCAGGCTCTCCCGAGCCCTCTCGACCTCGCCGAGGTCCAGGTCGACGACCAGCACGTCGTCCCCCTCGCCCGACCGGCCCAGCACCTCCCCGTACGGGGACACCACCATGCTGTGCCCGACGCCGGTGGGAGCTGACCCGCGATGCCGATCCGGAGGTACGGCCTGGTCGCACGCGACGACGTACGTGGTGCTGTCCAGGGCCCGGGCTCGCACGAGCAGCTCCCACTGCTCCACCTTCCCGGGGCCCGCGGCCCAGGACGCGCAGACGACGGAGACCTGAGCCCCTTCGGCCGCGTTCTCGACGAACAGCGTCGGGAACCGGACGTCGTAGCACGTGGCCAGGCCGACAGTCGCCGCGCCGACGCGGACCACCTGTCGCGCCTCGCCGGGGGCGACGGTGTCGGACTCGCGGCTGCCGAAAGCGTCGAAGAGGTGGACCTTGTCGTAGCGGGTCACGCTGTCGGGGGCGAGGGCGACGAGCGTGTTGAAGACCCGCCCGTCCGGGGCGGGCGTGAACATCCCGGCGACGATCGTGAGGCCCAGCTCGCGGGCGAGGCTCTGTACGGACGTGGCGAAGGGGCCGTCGAGCGGCTCGGCGACGGGGGCCAGGGGAGCGCCGAACGCGTACATCGCAGCCTCCGGGAACACGACCAGCTCGGCTCCCTGCCCGGCGGCGGCGCGTGCCGCCTCCCGGATGGTCGCCAGGTTACGGCCTACATCGTGCCCGCTGCTGATCTGGGCTGTCGCGACGCGCATGCGGCTCCTAGCCCTCCCGGGCGCCGGCCTCGAGCTCCGCGACATCGTCGGGCGACAGCGTGACGTCGCCGACGGCCATGTTCTCCTCGAGGTGGGCGACGCGAGAGGTGCCGGGGATGAGGAGGATGTTGTCGCGGTGGCCGAGGAGCCACGCGAGCCCGACCTGTGCGGGCGTGACGCCGAGCCGCTGCGCGACAGTCCGTACCGCCGTGTTGTCCGTCACCTTGGGCATGCCGGGGAACGCGGAGCCGAGCGGGAAGTACGGGACGTACGCGATGCCGTGGGCCGCGCACAGGTCGAGCACGGCCGTGTCCTGCTGGTCGAGGAGGCTGAAGGCGTTCTGGACGCAGACGATGCCCGCCTGGTCGATCGCCTGCTGCACCTGGGCCTCGTCGGCGGTCGAGATGCCGATCCCGGCGATCTTCCCCTCGTCGCGGAGAGCGACCATCTCGGCCAGCTGGTCCTCGAGAGCCACCTTGTCCGTGGAGGGTCCTGAGTGGAGGCGCAGGTTCACCGCAGCGAGCTGCTCGGTCTGGAGGGTACGGAGGTTGTCCTCGACCGCGGAGCGGAGCTGGTCGGGCCGCTGGCCGGGGACCCAGCCTCCCTGCTCGTCGCGGAAAGCGCCGACCTTGGACACGATCGCCAGGTACGCGGGGTACGGGTGGAGCGCCTCGCGGATCAGCTCGTTCGCGACGTCCGGCCCGTAGAACTGGGCGGTGTCGATGTGGTCGACGCCCAGCTCGACGGCGCGGCGCAGCACGGCGATCGCCTCGGCGGGATTGCGTGGCGGTCCCATGACCCCTGGCCCGGGGAGCTGCATGGCGCCGAAGCCGATCCGGTGCACGCGCAACGCACCCAGCATGTACGTGTCCATGGCGCGACAGTAGCCGGACGTGGGTAGAGGGACCCTGGAGCGGGTTTCGGCCGTCCAGATGGCCCGCAGGCGTGAGGGTCGTACGGACGATCTGGACTCCCGAAACCCCCTCGCCCTCGATCCTCCAGGCCTGTGTTTCTGCGGTCCCGGCCGGTGACAGCGCCCTAGGGTGTGCGCCATGCGTCCTTCCTACGGCCGGGTTCAGGCATGAGCGAGCCCACGGCGGACGGCAACAGCGACCTCGAGGGCAAGCCGGGCAACGAACCGGCTCGGGCTGGCGGTCCCGGGCAGCGCCTGTCCGTACCGAACACCGGTCGGCGGTGGTGGCGTCCGTCACTGCAGCTGCCCGGGCTGCTGCTCTGGGCGGCCGGGATGCTCCTCGGCATCGCCGTGCGGAACCCACGACCGCCGCTGGCGTTCGACATCGCCATCCTCGAGGCGATGGTTCCGACCCGTACGACCTTCCTCACCGCCGCGTCGCGGCTCATCGAGTTCTGGGACGGGCCTCAGGCCACCCCGTACCTCATCCTGGCCGCCGGCATCCTGGTCTTCCTGCGCGGGCATCGGACGTTGGCGGTGATCGCCGCCCTCATGACGGGACTGTCCTGGTTGCCGGGGCACATCGCGAAGCTGCTGTTCCCGCGGGACCGCCCCGGGCCGGAGACCCAGCCGGTGTGGGAGGTGCTGGGGGCCAACTCGTACCCGAGCGGCCACGCCGGTCTCGTGATCGCGGCGACCGTGACGGCGATGTTCGTCCTGACGGCCCTCGGGCACCGGCGAGCACGGGTCGTCGCCGCGGTCGTCGGCGGGCTCTGGATGGTCGTCGTGGGCCTGTCCCGTCTCGAGATGGCCGTGCACTACCCGACCGACGTGCTCGGAGGCATCAGCCTGGACGGGGGGATGGCGCTCATGCTCTGGCCCGTGGCCGCGGGCGTGAACCAGATGCTCCCTCGCCGCTTCCCGGCGCTCTCAGAGCGGCGTCTTCCTTCCCTCACGGACAGGCGGGCCTTCTAGGCTGCGTGGGACAACCAGCCGAGTGGGCAACAGCCCCCAACCTGAGGAGTGCGACGTGACAGACGGGCAGGAGCTCTCGAACGGCGACCCGGCGGCCTACCAGGCCGCGGAAGCGCAGTCCGGATCGCATGCCGGGCGGCTCAACAGGCTTCGGGCTGCGGTGCTGGGGGCCAACGACGGGATCGTGTCGACAGCGGGAATCGTGATCGGCGTCGCGGGAGCGACCCTGGCACCCTTCGCGATCCTCACGGCCGGCATCGCCGGGCTCAGCGCGGGTGCCCTGTCGATGGCGGTCGGCGAGTACGTCTCAGTGAGCGCACAGCGCGACACCGAGCGGGCGCTGCTGGACAAGGAGCGCCGAGAGCTGGCGGAGATGCCGGACGAGGAGCTCGCGGAGCTGGCCGGGCTGTACGAGGCGAAGGGGCTCGACAAGGAGCTCGCCCTCCAGGTCGCCAACCAGCTGCATGCCCACGACGCGCTCGCGGCGCACGCCGAGACGGAGCTGGGCATCGACCCGGAGAACCTCACGAGCCCTTGGGCTGCCGCGGCATCCTCGGCAGTGTCGTTCACGGTCGGGTCGCTGCTGCCGCTGCTCGCCATCGTGCTGGCGCCCATCAGCCTCAAGATCTCCGTCACGGTGGCGGCCGTGGCTGCCGCGCTCGTCCTTACCGGCTACCTGAGCGCCAGGGCCGGCGGGACGCCGTACCTCCGCTCGATCCTTCGCAACGTGCTCGGAGGCCTGGTCGCGATGGGCGTCACGTACGGGATCGGACGTTTCGTCGGGCACACGCTCGCCTGACCGTGGAGCTGCGGGTGTGAAGCCGGGCCTGGATCTCCGGAATCGGAGGCGCGTCCGCGAGGTTCATCCCGGCATGAGCGACCTGCACTGGCAGCTGCTGGACTGGCGGCGACGTGTCGCCCGGCTGTACGAGGCGGTGCGCGACGCGGGCCAGCCGCGCGTGGCTCACGCGCTCTGGGTCGAGGGACGCGACGGTCTCCTGCGCCACCATCCGGCGTCCCCCGTGCCGGAGGACCAGCGCGAGACGTACGCCGGTGCGCGTGTGGCGCCGTACGACGGCGACTACCGGTTCGTGGTCGAGGTCGAGACGGACCTCCCACCGGCGCGCAGGGAGGTCCAGACGGCGACGGACGGGGTGGTGCCGTTCCAGCGCGTGGGGCGCGTGACGCTCCCGGGACTGGGCCCGCTGGACCTGTGGTGGGTCTCCGTCTACGGGGGAGGCCTCTTCCTCCCGCTGAAGGACGCGTCGAGCGGGAGCGCGTCGTACGGCGGCGGGCGGTACGTGAGCGACACGGTCAAGGGTGCCGACCTCGGCGGTGAGCGGGACG
>JACRAA010000097.1 GCA_016213595.1 Actinomycetota bacterium
GCCGCGTGGCCGAGGAGGTCGTAGGCACCACGCTCGATCCAGCGCGTGTCACCCGACGCCACGAGCGACCTCACCTCCGCAGGATCCAGGGGCAGCGCGCCCATCAGGTCCCAGCCCGACAGGGCGAACACGCCCGGCTGCCAGGCGTTGTAGGCCGCCAGCAGAAGGTGGGCCGCCTTGATCCGGTCGACGTCCTCGAGCGAGAGCTCCGACAGGTCCCGGATGCCCATGCTCGCGGCCACGACCGACGCCGTCGTGCACGCGATGCCGTTCTGCACGAAGGTGAGGTTGTACGGGGCCGCCTCGCCCGTGATCGTGGTGCGCAGCGTCTCCCGGATGGTCGCTGCCAGCTCCCGACCGGTCATCTCCTTGCCGCCGAAGATGTACAGCGCGTCCCGGTGCCTGGTCTCGAAGTGGACCAGCTCGTACGTGAGCTCGTCGTGGTTCTGGAGCCCGTGGACGAGGGAGCTCTGGTCGATGCCCGCCGTGATCGCCGCGTTGAGCATCAGCCGGAGGAACTCCGTGTCGCCCGTCGCCATCGCGTACTGCGCGGCCGGGCGCGTGATGAAGTCATAGCTCAGGTCCGGGCCTGACCTGCCGGTCTGCGCGATGTCGTCGATCGACAGGTTGAGCTCCTGGAACGTGAAGCCGCCCACCTTGCGCACCATCGAGCCGATGAGCTGGTTGGCGGCCTGCGACAAGGGGTGTCCCTCCGACCAGCCGGGAGCGTTCAGGGTCTTCTCGACCCCCAGGAAGCCGTTAGCGTCGAGCCGCAGGCCTCCGGAGCCGAGGTCGAGCAGCGAGTGGAGCGCGTCGCCCATGACGAGCCGCATGCCCGCGAACGTGGGGTCGAGCCAGTTGATGGACGGCTGGCCGGCCTTGAAGTAGTGGAGGTACACCCACCGGTGGGGGTGGCCCTCGACGTCGTACACGACCGGCGTCGCCGACCAGTTCGTCTCCTTCTGGCCCGGCTCGTAGAAGATGACCCGCTGCAGCGCGCCGATGATGTAGCCGGCCTCGGCGAGGGCGGCCTCCGTCGCCGAGTCGAGGTTCGCGGAGTCGGCGCCCTCAGGGATGTCCGGCAGCAGGCCCCACGCCTCCTCGGGGATGTCGACCATGTGGTACAGGCCGGGGAAGTCGCGGAACGCCATCTCGGCGAGCCGGAAGTCGGCCCCCTTCCCCGTGTGACCAGGGACGATGTCGTCGATGATCGTCCCGCCATGCAGGTGGGCGACCTCGGTGAGGATGCGGAAGTCGTCGTCGGTGCCGAACAGCGGGTCGATCGCCATGCTGATCCGGTCGAAGTGGCCGTCGATGCTGGGCGTGTGCTCCCAGCCGGAGATGCCCCCGGCGAGCTTCAACGGGCCGGTGTGCAGACCGTCGATGCCGATCTGCTCGAACGCGTCCCACAGCTCCTCGGATCCGAGCGCCTCGAGGAAGGAGGTCCCGCGTCCCGTGATGTGCGACAGCGGGTACGCCGTGTACCAGACCGAGGTCTTCTGTACGGCCGCGCGCGGGTCGGGCTGGGCGTACGAGTTCGACCACATGAGGTGGTTTCCCGCGAGCTGGCGGGCCATCATCTTCGCGTCGATGAGCATCGACTGCTCCAGGAGCCACGTCACGTACGCGGGGTTGCGCGCGTCGGCGGCCAGGGGTGGCGGCGGGACGACGTGGTGGAGCGCGCGCCGCCTGGCACGGGGGCGCAGCTTCTTGGGTCGCGCCGGATAGCGCTGAGCCTCGTAGCTGATCTCGGGCACGGCGCCGTCCTGGTCGACCACCGCCTGCTCGTCCACACTCATGCGCCCACCGTAGTGAGTCGTAGCCTGCTGTCCCAGGCTGTCGTGCAGGTCAGCAGGCTCCGCGTGTCGGCGCTCACCCGCCGAGAGGTACGGGCTCGTGGACCGTCACCTCGAGGCTCGTCCTCTCGACCTGCACCACGGACCGTTCCGGCAGGGGCTGGGCCGTGGCGACGTCCCACTGGGTCGAGGTGACGACGACCGAGCCGCGCCTCCGCGCGAGCCGCAGCACGTACGTGTCGGGCGTGGACTCGGGCTTGAGCTTCCTCGGCTCCCACTGGCTGTAGCCGTAGAGCGCATGGGGTGTCAGGAGCAGACAGTTGAGCGCCTCCGGGTTGTCGGCCTCGTCGTCGACCCAGAGGTCGCGGGTGATGAACCCGGCCGCCTGCGTGATGGCCGTCGGCCACGAGCCCGTCCGTTGGTAGAACTCCAGGACCAGGCCGAAGTACAGCTCCGAGTCGGTCGTGCCGCCCGGCTCGCGGAGGTGGTTGTCGGCGTACCAGCGGCGCAGCCGGTCGGTGACGCGGAACTGGCCGTTGTGCTCGAACGCGACCTCGCCCTCCGCGAAGGGGTGACAGTTGCGCAGCTGGACGGGGATCCCGACGGAGGCGCGGCGCAGGTGCACCATGGCCATGTCGCCCTCTACGGCCGTCAGCGCCGCGTCGTAGGCGGGGTCCGTCCACGCCGGCAGCGCGCCCTTCACGACAGCCAGCTCGTCGGCCTGGTCGAACCAGGCCACGCCCCAGCCGTCCTGATGTCTGTGGGACAGTTCGCAGAAGCCCTCGGTCGCGTTCAGCACAGCGCGCAGCGCAGCTTCATCCGTCCCAGCGACACCCAGCAGACGACACATACCAGCTCCTACTGCGCCGGCTCCAGGTCCACCTCGATCGGCCGGGCGGAGGTGCGACGCGTACCTATCCTCACCTGAAGCCAGGCCGCGAGGCGTGTCAGCAGCCAGTTGATGAGAACGTAGACGAGGGCGATGACCAGGTAGGTCTGGATCATGTAGTGGTAGTAGGCGACGAGCTCCTTGCCCTGCTGCATGAGCTCGCCGTAGCTGACGACGTAGCCCAGCGTCGAGTCCTTGAGCAGCGACACGAGGCCGGTGAGCAGGTTGGGCAGCACGATCCTGAACGCCTGCGGCAGGATGACCTGGGTCATGACAAGCCCTGTGCCCATGCCGAGCGACTGGGCAGCCTCCCACTGGCCGCGGTCGACTGCCCTGATCCCTGCGCGGAACACCTCGGCGGTCGTCGCGCTCGAGACCAGGATCATGGGGATGACGAGCATCCAGAACACCGGGAACACGAGCCCGAAGCGCGGCAGGGCCAGCAGGAACGCGTAGACGACGAGGATCATCGGCATCGACCGGAAGAACTCGATCCACGCGGTGCTCGCGACCGAGAGCGGTCGCAGGGGCGACAGCCGTCCCAGCGCGAGGACGAGCCCCAGCGGGAACGCGACGACGGCGCTCACCCCGGTCGCGAGGAACGTGTTGCCGATCCCGTCGACGACCAGGAACTTCACGATCGCGCCGTACGTGAAGAACTGCCAGCGGTACGCGGCCAGCTGCCCGTGGACGGCGAACTGCCAGACCGCTCCTGCGACGAGCAGGGCGACCACGGCGAGGGCGACGACCGTGACGACCCGGATCCTCGCGAGGCCGCGTGGTCCTGGCTCGTCGAACAGGACACGGGTCGCGGCGTCGGCGCTCATCGGCGGACGCCCCCGATCCTCGACCTGGACACGAGGCGTTCGAGCCAGGAGCCGGCGCCCCCGGCGCCCAGTGCGAACACGAGGTAGACCGCGCCGGACAGGAGGAAGAGCACGACGGCC
>JACRAA010000112.1 GCA_016213595.1 Actinomycetota bacterium
CCTGGTGTGACGGCCGCGACCTTCACGGACGAGATCGTCACGGGCCTGCCGCGCTGTACGGGCGATGTCACGCTCGCGGCGGGCTTGTCGACGAGCGAGCACGGGCGAGTCGTGGGGGCGGTCTACGACGTGCTTCGCGGCAGGGGCGTCAAGGAGGTCGAGTTCACGACGCGCTTCGCGCTGGGAACGGGGACGCTGTCCGTGACGAGCGGGTTCCCCACCGCCGAGCAGGCGGCACGTGTGCTCGAGATCGCGGGCTCCTCGCAGGCGGACCCCGTCGAGATCGCCTACTCCAAGCCTGAGCTGCTCGCCACACTCCACGCCCCGTTGTCCACGGCCACCCCGGGTGCGTCGCTCCGCCAAGGCCTCACCCTGCTCCGCACCCGGCCTCCCGCCGGGTTCAGCGAGCTCGACTGGTACCTCGGTGACGATGTGCTCGTCGCACCCACCCTCACGGCCGACCAGGTCGCACTCTTGGACCGGCTCACCAGCTGGTTCGACGCCCATCCCGTCGTCACGTCGTACAGCCTGCGGATCCAGGCCGGCGTCCAGACCTGGCGGCTCGTCACGGCCCAGGAGGTCCCCGACGTCGTCAGGGACTTCGGGACCGCTGCGGGCTCGGGTTCGAAGGTCCTTGTCTCGGGGTCCTTGGCCGGAAAGCCGCCCTACCTGACCCTGCCCTGATCGAGAGTCGGACGCCCCGCACGATGCCTCCCGGCTTGGTCGGTTCCTCCCGCGCTGGTCGGTTCACCATGTTAAGTAGGTGAACCGGATGTTCTCATGGCAAAGCCGCCATGAGAACGTACAACTTGCCCGCTTAACATGGTGAACCGACGGCGCTTCGGCGGCGTCGACCGGGAGCGGCGTTCCGTACGTCTCGGTGGCACTGCCCTTCCGGTACCGGCTCAAGCCCTTCCGGTACCGGCTCAACTCGAGCTTCTTCGATCCGACTGTGACGCACGGGCAAGGGGTACCGAAAGGAGCATGCCCGTGGTTCGATGCCCGAGGAGTTGACCTGGCCGGGATCGTTCCGGGTAGGCTACGCCACCGTAACCTACGGAACCGTAGGAAGGGAGACCGCGTGACCGCGCCGAACGCCTGGACCCCCCGCATCGTCGGGCCGGACAACCAGGGACCCGATGTACCCACCGCTGACGTACCCACCGCTGACGGACCCACCCTGGATGTACTCACCCCGGATGTAGCCACCTCTGAGGTCCCCACCCCTGACGAGCAGGCCGATGGCATCGAGACCGTCCAGCTCCTGGATGCCGAAGCGCACCCTCAGCGCCACGCGACGTACAGCCCGCAGCTGTCCGTGGACGAGGTCCGCCACGCGTACGCCACGATGTTCCTGGCTCGCCGGCTCGACACGGAGGGCACCAATCTGCAGCGCCAGGGGCAGCTCGCGCTGTGGGCGCCGGCCAAGGGCCAGGAGGCTGCCCAGATCGGCGCCATCGCCGCGCTGAGGCCGACCGACATGGTCTACCCCTCGTACCGCGAGCTCGCCATGGTGATGCACCGCGGTCTCGACCCGCTCGCCGTGTTCCAGATCATGCGCGGCATCACCCACGCCACATGGGACGTCGAGGCTCACCGCTTCGGGGTGTTCGCCTTCGTGGTCGGGGCCCAGACGCTGCAGGCGGTGGGGTACGGGATGGGGATCACGCTGGACGGCGCCGACGAGGTCGTCCTCGTGTGCCTGGGCGACGGCGCGACGAGCGAGGGCCACGTCAGCGAGGCCCTCAACTTCGCGGCCGTCTACAAGGCGCCGGTCATCTTCCTCGTGCAGAACAACCAGTACGCGATCTCCGTGCCGACCGCCCAGCAGTTCCGCGGCGCTCCCGCCGCCCGTGCCGGCGGCTTCGGCATGCCTGGCGTGCGCGTGGACGGCAACGACCTCTTCGCCGTCCACGCCGTGGTCGCCGAGGCCGTCTCCCGGGCCCGTGCCGGCGAAGGACCGACGCTGGTCGAGGCGATGACCTACCGGATCGGTGCGCACACCACCGCCGACGACCCGACGCGCTACCGCTCCCGCGAGGAGGAGGACGTGTGGGGGGCGCGCGACCCGCTGGTACGGACCGAGCGCTGGCTCCGCGAACACGGGACCGAGGACGGGTTCTTCGCCGACCTCGCCGCGGAGGGCGACGCGCTCGCCACCGACCTTCGCGCGCGCGTGCTCGCGCTCGAGCCGCAGGGGATCACCGACCTGTACGAGTACGTGCTCGCTGAGCCGTCCGCCGCCCTTGCCGAGGAGCGCGAGCAGGTCACCGCGTACCTCGCCGGGCTGGAGGGCCGCTAGATGGTGCAGCTGACGATGGCGAAGGCCATCACCGCCGGGCTCGCCCGCGCCATGGACCGCAACGACAAGGTCCTGGCGATCGGCCAGGACATCGGCCGGCTGGGCGGCGTCTTCCGCATCACTGACGGGCTGCAGGAGCGGTTCGGGGCTGCCCGGGTCATGGACTCTCCGCTTGCTGAGGCAGGCATCGTCGGCACGGCGATCGGCATGGCCCAGCGCGGCTACCTGCCGGTGTGCGAGATCCAGTTCGACGGCTTCGTGTTCCCCGCGTTCGACCAGATCATCAACCAGGCGTCGCGGCTCCGCTTCCGCACCCAGGGCCAGGTCACGGCGCCGATCGTCATCCGCCTCCCGTACGGAGGCAACGTGGGCTCCATCGAGCACCACGGCGAGTCGCCCGAGGCGTACTTCACGCCCACACCCGGCCTCCGGATCGTCACGCCGAGCACGCCCGCGGACGCGTACGAGCTGATCCAGCAGGCCATCGCCTCGCCGGACCCAGTCATCGTGCTCGAGCCGAAGCGCCTGTACCACTCGCTCAAGGGCGAGGTCGACCTGGACGCTCCGGCCTCAGGGGAGCTGGACCGGGCGCGCGTCGTACGGCTGGGCACGGAGGTGACGCTCATCGGCTACGGGCCGATGGTGTCGACGCTGCTCAACGCCGCGAAGGTGCTCGCCGACGAGGGTCACTCGGCCGAGGTCGTGGACCTGCGCTCGATCGCCCCCGTTGACTGGGCGACCGTCGAGGCGTCGGCCCGCAAGACCGGCCGGGTCATCGTGGCTCATGAGGCGCCGCGGACGTCGGGCGTCGGCGCCGAGCTGGCGGCCCGCATCCAGGAGCGGTGCTTCTTCGCCCTCGAGGCCCCCGTGCTGCGGGTCACGGGCCTCGACATGCCGTACCCTCCCTCACGGGTCGAGACCGACTACGTCCCCAGCGTCGACAGGGTGCTCCAGGCCGTCGACCGCGCGCTCGCGTACTGAGAGGCAGCCATGGCCCTGCAGCACTACCGCCTGCCCGACGTCGGTGAAGGCCTCACCGAGGCCACCGTCATGAGCTGGCTCGTCGCGGAGGGGGACCAGGTCGCGGTGAACGACCCGGTCGTCGAGATCGAGACCGCCAAGTCCGTCGTCGAGCTGCCCTGCCCGTACGCGGGTGTGGTGGCGGCCCTGCTCGTGGACGTCGGCAAGACTGTCGAGGTCGGTACAGCGCTCATCTCCGTCGAGGACGGCGTGGCCGCCGAGACCGTACCGGCGGAGGAGGCCGACGCCCAGTCGGAGGCTCCGGCCCATGCCGCGGCCCCGTCACAGGCCACCCTCGTGGGCACCGGACCCCGTGAGCTCAAGGCGACGCGGCTGCCGCGCAAGACGGCGGAGAACACACTCCTCGTCGCGCCGCCCCACGAGGCGGACCCGAGGACGCTGGCCAAGCCGAGCGTCCGCAAGCTCGCGCGGGACCTCGGCGTCGACCTGGCGTCCGTCACGCCGACCGGACCCGACGGTACGGTCAGCCAGGACGACGTCACCGCTGCCGCCACCCAGCAGGGCGGCTGGACCGGCTTCCTCGCCGAGCGCGGGGAGACCCGCATCGACGTGACCGGCATCCGCCGCGCGACGGCGCGGGCGATGGTGGAGAGCGCCTTCACCGCGCCCCACGTCACGGAGTGGACCGACGTCGACGTGACCCGCACGATGGAGCTGCTCGAGCGGATGAAGACGATGCGGATGTTCCGGGACGTACGGATGACGCCGACCGTCCTCATCGCGCGCGCCGTGTGCGTCGCGCTTCGCCGGAACCCCGAGCTGAACTCGAGCTGGGACGAGAAGAACTCCCAGATCGTGCGCAAGTCGTACATCAACCTCGGGTTCGCAGCGGACACTCCGCGCGGGCTCGTGGTACCGGTGATCCATGACGCCGACGCGATGAGCACGTACGACCTTGCGGTCGCGTTGACCGCGCTCACGCAGACGGCCCGTCAGGGCAAGTCCTCCCCGGCCGACCTCTCCGGCGGCACGTTCACCATCACGAACATCGGTGTCTTCGGGATCGACGCGGGTACCCCGATCCTCACCCCGGGTCAGGCCGGCATCCTCGCCGTCGGTCAGATCACCAAGCGCCCGTGGGTCGTCGAGGACCGCGTCGAGCCGCGGTGGGTCACCACCCTCGCGCTGAGCTTCGACCACCGGATGGTCGACGGCGCGGAGGGCTCGGCGTTCCTCGGCGACATCGCTGAGATCCTGCGCGACCCGGGCTCCACGCTGATCCTGACCTGACCTGGTCACGTCCATTCAGTGGCACGTACGCGGCCGCCGTCGCACAGAGCGATCGGCGCCCCGCCCTGTGTCACTGAATGGAGGTGCTGTCGGGCTCAGCCGTCGTAGTGGCCGGCGGCGATGTCGTCGAGGAGACCCGGATGCGTCGGCTCCCAGCCGAGGAGCTCGCGGGTCTTCGCGGCTGTCGTCGCGTGGTCGACGGTCTGCATGAGTCCGAAGAAGCCGAGCCGTTCCGGGCCGACGGACTCGGTGGGAAGGCGGAGGCGCTGCGCCAGGGCGTCAGCGATGGTCCGTACCGGGATGCCCTCATCGCCGACCGCGTGCAGCGCCGCGCCGGCTGGCGCGCTCTCGAGTGCGAGCCGGAAGAGGCGAGCGGCGTCGGCGACGTGGACAGCGCACCAGCGGTTGCTCCCGTCACCCACGTACATCGCGGTACCCGCCGCGCGGAACATCCGGACGAGCTGCGGGACGAAGCCGTGCCGGTCGCCCTCGCCGTGCACGGAGCGGGGGAGCCGTACGACAGCCGACCTCAC
>JACRAA010000102.1 GCA_016213595.1 Actinomycetota bacterium
ACTACCGCTTCATCAGCGACGAGGAGTTCGACGCCCTGGTCGCCTCGGACGACCTCCTCGAGTGGGCTCTGGTCCACGGGCTGCATCGGTACGGCACGCCGCGCCGGCCCGTGCTCACGGCGCTCCAGGAAGGCCGCGCCTGCCTGCTGGAGCTCGACCTGGCAGGCGCGCGGCGCGTGCGGTCGAGCATGCCGGAGGCGCGCAGCGTCTTCCTCATGCCGCCCGACCTGGACGAGCTGGAGCGTCGGCTGCGAGGGCGCGGGACCGAAGGTGAGGCGGAGCTGGCGCGGCGTTTCCGTACCGCGGAGGAGGAGCTCGCAGCGGCCCCGGAGTTCGACCAGGTCATCGTCAACTCCGATGTCGCGAAGACGTGCGAAGAGTTGGTAAGATTCATGGGTCTGAGCCCTGGATCTGCCGGGGGCGAAAACCAACCCGATTGAAGGTATCTGTGACGGTTCACGCTGAAGGCATCACCAACCCGCCGATCGATGAGCTGCTGGAGAAGGTCGACAGCAAGTACCGCCTCGTCCTGTTCGCCGCGAAGCGGGCCCGTCAGATCAACGCGTACTCCTCGCAGCTGGCCGAGGGCCTGCTCGAGAACGTCGGCCCCCTGGTCGACACCGCCCCGCAGGAGAAGGCCCTCTCCATCGCGCTGCGTGAGGTGAACGCCAACGTGCTCGAGTGCACCCAGATCGACCCTGAGGCCGAGGCGGCCGCGCGGGCCGAGGCTGTCGCGGATCCCGACTTCGTCTTCGGTGACCCGTTCGGCGACTCCGAGCTCTGAGTCCTACCCTCCATGAGCCGGATCGTCCTTGGCGTGTCCGGCGGCATTGCTGCGTACAAGGCCTGCGAGGTTCTGCGGCGCCTGCGTGAGGCCGGGCACGAGATCACGGTCGTGCCGACCGAGAACGCTCTGCGCTTCGTGGGCGAGACGACGTTCTCGGCACTGTCCGGACGCCCTGTTGCCAGCGACGTGTTCACGGACGCGTCTGCCATCCCGCACGTACGGCTGGGCCGCGAGGCCGACCTTGTGCTCGTCGTGCCGGCGACGGCAGACCTCCTCGCCCGCCAGGCCGCCGGCCGAGCCGACGACCTCCTCACCAACGTGCTGCTGACGGCGACGTGCCCCGTGCTCGTCTGTCCCGCGATGCACAGCGAGATGTGGACGAACGCGGCCACCCGGCACAACGTGGCCACCCTCCGTGAGCGTGGCGTCGTCGTGCTCGACCCCGCGTCCGGACGGCTCGCGGGCCCCGACTCCGGGGTCGGCAGGCTCCCCGAACCGGCGGAGATCGTGGCCGTCGCGCAGTCCCTGCTCGACGGTGACGTCGCAACCCACGCCTCCGGCCGGGACCTCAGCGGCCTCCGTGTGGTCGTCAGCGCCGGCGGCACCCATGAGGCGATCGACCCCGTGCGCTTCATCGGCAACGCCTCGTCCGGTCGGATGGGCGTCGAGATCGCGCGCGCCGCAGCCCTGAGGGGGGCGCAGGTGACCCTCGTCGCCGCCCACGTCGACGTCCCGCCACCGTCCTCGGTCGACGTCCGTACCGTCGACTCCACCGCGGACCTGGCCGCTGCGATGGCCGAGGCCGTCCTCCGCGCCGACGTGGTCGTGATGGCAGCCGCACCCGCGGACTTCACCCCACGGTCCGCCGCCTCGACGAAGATCAAGAAGTCCGGCGACGAGGGGCTGTCGCTCGACCTCGTGCAGACACCCGACATCCTCGCCCGGTTGACGGCCACCCGTCCGCAGGGGCAGACGATCGTGGGCTTCGCCGCGGAGACGATCGCCGACGAGTCGTCACTGGCCGAGGCCGGTATCGCCAAGCTCGTCCGCAAGGGCGCCGACCTGCTGGTCGTCAACGACGTGTCGGACAGCAAGGTGTTCGGGATGCCGGACACTAGTGTTCTGATCGTGGACGCCGCCGGCGTCCTGGATCGCGTGACGGCCAGCAAGGCCGTCGTCGCACATCGCCTACTCGACGCGGTGGTCCGGCACCGCGCCACCGCCATCTAGGGAGCGCCAGTGTCACGCTTGTTCACGTCGGAGTCCGTCACCGAAGGGCACCCCGACAAGGTCGCCGACTCGATCTCCGATGCGGTGCTCGACGCGCTCATCGCTCAGGACCCGAAGAGCCGCGTCGCTGTGGAGACCCTCGTCACCACCGGCCTCGTGGTCGTGGCGGGCGAGGTGACGACCGAGGCGTACGCGGAGATCGGCAAGATCGCCCGCCAGCGCGTTCTGGACATCGGCTACACCTCGAGCGACATCGGTTTCGACGGCGAGTCGTGCGGCGTGGTCGTCGCGCTGGGCAGCCAGTCTCCCGACATCGCACAGGGCGTGAACTCGGCCGAGGAGGCCCGCGAGGAGGGCTCCGCCGACGACAACGACTCGCAGGGCGCCGGCGACCAGGGCCTGATGTTCGGCTACGCCTGCTCGGACACCGCCACTCTGATGCCCCTGCCCATCGACATCGCCCACCGGCTCAGCGAGCGGCTCACCGCCGTACGGTGCGCCGGCGAGCTCGAGTACCTCCGACCCGACGGCAAGACCCAGGTCACCATCGCCTACGACGGCGACACGCCGGTCGGCATCGACACGGTCGTCGTGTCCACCCAGCACCACGCCGACGTCACGCAGTCGCAGATCAAGGCCGACGTGACCCGGCTCATCGTCGACCCGGTCCTCGCCACGTACGAGCTGGCGCGCCCGCACCTGAAGGTCTACGTGAACCCGACCGGCTCGTTCGTCGTCGGTGGCCCCATGGGCGACGCGGGCGTCACGGGCCGCAAGATCATCGTCGACTCGTACGGCGGCATGGCCCGGCACGGCGGCGGTGCCTTCTCCGGCAAGGACCCGTCCAAGGTCGACCGCTCCGCGTCGTACGCGATGCGCTGGGTCGCCAAGAACGTG
>JACRAA010000020.1 GCA_016213595.1 Actinomycetota bacterium
GGACGCGGTACGGAGTGGCGTGGTGAGCCTCACCCCTTCGATCTCGATCACGTCGTCATCCGGGATCCTCGTCGACTGTCGCACAAGGGCGTAGTCGTGGGTCGACCGGTACCGTGCGTGGGGCACCAGGTAGGTCGGACGGAGCTCCCAGCGATGTCCGGGTGGCTTCGTGTCGGCCCCGAGAATGAATGCTGCGTAGTCATCACAGGCAATGGCGTGGTCCGGGACGACGATCCGTGCCGCTTTGGCCCGTACAGCTGGCGAATCAGGGACCGAGGCGTCGATCGCGATCGAATGAACCACCCATCTGACTCGCCCGAGCCGACGTGCCTCGAGGAACTCCTGACGTGAACCGAAATGGTGATGAGCGTCCCGTGAGTGGAAGGGGAGGCCGTCGTTGATGAGCATGAGTACAGCCAAGTGCGCTGCAATCACACATCACGGCGTTATCCACAGGGAAGGTGTTGGTGGGAAGAAGAAGGTGTTGTCCCAACCCCTACAGGTCCTCTCGCCGGCACGTACAAGTCCTCTCGCCGGCACGTACAAGTCCTCTCGCCGACACATACAGGTGCTCTCGCCGACCGCGCGACGCCGGACGCCCTCCCGGCACCGGGGCAGGGCGGCCCGGTATGTTGCCCCCAACGTCGGAGAGGTGTGATGGTCAGGTACCTGCTGCTGCGGATCGCGAACTACGCGGTGCTGCTGTTCATCGCGGTGTCGCTGGCGTGGCTGCTCGCCCAGACGCAGCTCCACCCGCGCCAGCTCTTCGAGGTGCGCACGCCCCCGCTCGACCCGCAGTCCATCGAGAACATCCTGCGCGCGGCGAACGTCTCCGACCATGTCCCCTTGTGGGACCGCTACGTCACGTGGCTTCGCGGCGTCCTCCTGCACTGGGACTGGGGTACGACGCCGGGCGGTGCCGACGTCGGCGACGAGATCGGACGCCGGATCTGGGTCTCGTTCCGCCTCGTCACCATCGGCTGGCTGCTCGGTACGGTCCTGGGCGTCGCCCTCGGCGCGTGGAGCGCCGTCCGTCAGTACAGGATCTCCGACCGCGTCGTGACGGCCCTCGTGCTCATCCTCGTCGCCACCCCCTCGTACGTCACGGGCGAGGTCGCCAAGATGGCCGCCACGGTCGTCAACAAGCAGGTGGGCTTCCAGCTGTTCCTGTTCCTCGGCGACCGGTCGACCGGCAGCCTGCCGAGCTACCCGCTCGCCGGTTTCGTGGACCGCGTCCAGCACATGGTCCTGCCCACGCTGGTCCTCACCCTGCTCGGCCTCGCCGGCCTGCAGCGGCTCCAGCGCAGCCTCATGCTCGACGCGCTGGGCTCCGACTTCGTCCGTACCGCCCGGGCCAAAGGCCTCCGCGAGAACCGGGCGGTGATGAAGCACGCCCTCCGTACAGCCCTCATCCCGACCGGCACGTACTTCGCGTTCCAGGCAGCGACGCTGTTCGTGGGCGCCACCTACACCGAGCGGATCTTCGCGTTCCAAGGCATGGGCGTGTACGGCGTCGACACGATCGCGAAGCAGAACATCAACGGCATCGTCGCCGTCACGGCGTTCGGCGGCCTGTGCTACCTCGTCGGCGCGATCCTGGCCGACCTCATGGTCGCGTTCCTCGACCCGCGCGTACGGCTGAGCTGAGGAGGCCTGATGTCCATCGACTTCCGCACGAACGAGGAGCCCGAGGCGCTCGGTGAGTTCTCGCAGCCGCCCGCGCCGGTGAACCGGCGGCTGACCCGGGGCCAGCTGGTGCGGCGCCGGTTCTTCCGCAACCGGGGAGCGGTCGTCGGCCTGGCCGTCATCGGCGTCCTCGTCCTGCTCGCCGTGTTCGGCTCCTCCCTGCTGCCCTGGCAGTACGACCAGCGAGACGTGGGCCAGTACTACAAGGCCCCGTCCGCGCGGCACCTGTTCGGCACGACGCAGGCCGGTTTCGACGTCATGGCCCGTACGGTCCGGGGCCTGGGCAAGTCCCTGGTCATCGGCTTCATGGTCGCAGTCATCCAGACGACGCTGGCCGCGCTCGTCGGGTCCTCGGCCGCCTACCTCGGGGGCTGGTACGAGAAGGCGTGGCTGTGGGTCATCGACCTCATGCTGGTCCTGCCCTCGTTCTTCCTCATCGCCGTCATCTCCCAGGGCGGGCCCAAGGGCAGCTACGCCTGGCTCCTCCTGGTCGTCCTGCTCGCCGCGTTCGGGTGGCAGCTGTCCGCCCGCGTCGTACGGAGCCTGTCCATGTCCGTCAAGGAGCGCGAGTACGTGGCTGCCGCGCGGTTCATGGGGCTCTCGACGCCCCGCCTGCTCGTGCGCCACATCGTGCCGAACATCGCCTCGATGCTCATCGTCGACGTGTGCCTGGGCGTCGGCTACGCGATCCTCGGCGAGGCCGGGCTCTCCTACTTCGGGTACGGCGTCCAGGCTCCCGACACCTCGCTCGGAACGCTCATTGCGGAGGGGGCGCTGTCGACCACGATCGCGCCGTGGATCTTCCTCGCGCCCGCCAGCGTGCTCGTCCTGCTCGTCATGAGCGTCAACGCGCTGGGCGACGGGCTCCGCGACGCCCTCGACCCCACGTCGATGGCAGGAGGCCAGGCATGACCATCGCCGCACCAGCGACCGCAGGTCGCCTCACCGCCACCGGGGACGTCGTCCTGCGCGTCAGCAACCTTCACGTCGCGTTCCCCAGCGAGGCGGGACCGGTCAAGGCGGTACGCGGCCTCAGCTTCGACCTGCGAGCCGGCGAGACGATGGCGATCGTCGGCGAGTCGGGCTCAGGCAAGTCGGTGACCAGCCTCGCGATCATGGGCCTCCATCCCCGGACGACGAGGATCAGCGGCTCGATCACCCTCCACGGACGAGAGCTGGTCGGGCTCGACGACGCCCAGCTGTCGCGGATCCGCGGCGAGGACCTCGCGATGATCTTCCAGGACCCGCTGAGCGCGCTGACGCCGGTCTACACGATCGGCGACCAGATCGTGGAGGCGATCCAGACCCACCACGACGTGAGCCGGGCGGCGGCGTGGAAGAGGGCGGTCGAGCTCCTCGACCTCGTCGGTATCCCCAACCCCCAGCTCCGGGTGAAGTCGTTCCCGCACGAGTTCTCGGGGGGGATGCGGCAGCGGGCCATGATCGCGCAGGCGATCGCCAACGACCCGGACGTGATCATCGCCGACGAGCCGACGACCGCCCTCGACGTGACGATCCAGGCACAGGTCCTCGACGTGCTCAAGACGGCGCAGGTGGAGACCGGCGCCGCTGTGATCCTCATCACCCATGACCTCGGCGTCGTCGCCGGGATGTCCGACAGGGTCACCGTGATGTACGCGGGACGACCCGTCGAGCAGGGCAGCGTGGACGACATCTTCTACCGGCCACGGATGCCGTACACGATCGGGCTGCTGGGGGCGGTACCGCGCCTAGACGCGACGAGCTCCGCGCCGCTCGACACGCTGCAGGGCAACCCCCC
>JACRAA010000105.1 GCA_016213595.1 Actinomycetota bacterium
GCACGTGACGTTCCCCATGCTCAGTGACGCCGACAAGACCGTGCTCAAGGCGTACGGCGCGTACGGGGAGAAGGTGCTGTACGGCAAGACCGTCCTGGGCGTGCTGCGGTCGACGTTCGTCGTCGACGTCGACCCCGCTGGCGACGGAACCGTGGAGGTCGCGCAGTACAACGTGCGTGCTGCCGGTCACGTCACCAAGCTCCGCAAGGAGCTCGGGGTCTGACGTTCGCTTCCCGCGCGAGAGAGCCGGACGTGCTCATTCGCCGTTCGGGGTGACACTGCGCGCATCACCTTCGACAAGGGGCTCCAGAGAGATGGTTGCAGGGCACATCGACGCCGACAGGCTCGCGGTCGCCATCGACGCCGTCGTGCCCAGGGACGACTTCCCGTCGGCCTCGCAGACCGGTGGGGTGCGGTTCTGGGCCAGGCTCACCGAGTCCGAGCGTCCGATGTGGGCAGAGCGGCTGGAGCGGGTGCTCGACCTGTTGGACGTCCGGTCAGGCGGAGAGTTCGCCTCCCTGGATGCCGCCGGACGTGAGGCAGTCCTCGACCGGCTGGTCGACGACGAGGACTACGCCTGGTTCGCGGACCTCGTCACCGCCGGGTTCTACGCGGACCCCGGGAACGGCGGCAACGACGACGCGGCCTCGTGGCGGATGCTGGGCTGGGACCCGGCGCCTGCGGGCGGCTGGCCCGCGGAGGACGTCTGGGTGCCGGACATGAGCGCGGTCATACGCCTGGACGACGTCGCCGCACACTACGACGCGGTCGTCGTGGGCTCGGGCGCCGGTGGCGGGGTGGCTGCCTGGGCGCTGGCGCAGTCGGGGCGGTCAGTCCTCGTGGTGGAGCGGGGCGACTATCCCGAGACGACCTCCCTCGCCGAGGACCACCTCCGCAACGCACGGACGACCAGTGGGCTGGACCATCGGACGCTGCGCTCGTCGGCGGACAACCCGCGCACGCTCCTCGTCGGTGACGACGCCGTGGTCCTTCCCGCGTGGGACCCGCGCTACGGGAACAACGCCGACACGCTCGGTGGCGGAACCCGTGTGTACGGGGCTCAGGCCTGGCGCTTCGTCCCCGAGGACTTCCGCATGGCCACGACCTACGGCGTCCCGGCTGGCAGCGCATTGACGGACTGGCCGGTCGGCTACGAGGACATGGAGCCGTTCTACACGCAGGCGGAGTACGAGATCGGCGTGAGCGGCTCGGGCGCAGAACACGCCGGAGCCAGCCGACGGTCGCGGCCGTACCCGATGGCGCCCATGGCGCTCACGGCACCGGCTCACCGGCTGCTCGCCGGTGCCCAGTCGCTGGGCTGGTCCACCGTGGAGGTGCCGCTGGCGATCAACTCGGCCCCGTACGGTGGTCGTGCAGCCTGCGCCCGGTGCCGGCAGTGCGTCGGCTTCGCCTGTCCCGTCGAGGCCAAGAACACCGCCGAGAACACGGTCCTCGCACGCGCGGTCGCCACGGGCAACCTCAGCATCCTGCTCGCCACCCGTGCCGAGCGGATCACCACCAACTCCGCGGGGCGTGTCACGGGCGTCGACCTCGTCGCAGAGCATGGCTCAGGAGGTCGTCGCACTGTCATGGCCGAGGACGTTGTCGTGGCGGCCGGGGCGGTCGAGTCCGCACGCCTGCTGCTCACGAGCCGCAGTAGCCGAGAGCCCACGGGTCTCGGCAACACGCACGACCAGGTCGGCCGTCACCTCCAAGGCCATCTGTACGGGGGTGCGATGGGGATCTTCGACGACGAGGTCAGTGATCTTGTCGGACCCGGGCCGTCGATCTCCACGCACGAGTTCCGCCACCAGAACGACGGCGTGGTCGGAGGAGGCATGCTCGCCAACGAGTTCGTCCCCACACCGGTGAGCGCGTTCGCCTACCTGCGTCAGGCCGGTCTCGTCCCTCCGCACGGGCGGGCTGCCAAGGAAGGGATGCGGCACCTCCTGCTGAGGATGCAGAGGGTTGTCGGGCCCGTCCAGGAGATGACCTCGGCGGAGTCCCGGGTGCGGCTCGACCCGTCCGTGGTCGACGGCTTGGGCATCCCGGTCGCGCGGCTCAGTGGCCACGCCCACCCCAACGACCTCGCCGCCCAGCGGATGATGGGCGAACGGGCCGCCGAGTGGCTTCGCGCTGCCGGTGCCGCCAGGGTGGTTGCGTACGGCTCGAGTCCCCAGACCACGGTGAGCAGCGGCCAGCACCAGGCGGGGACCTGCCGGATGGGCAGTGACCCGGCGACGTCCGTCACCGACAGGTACGGACGGGTCTGGGGCCATCCCAACCTCCGGGTCATCGACGGCTCCCTGAACGTCACCAATGGAGGGGTCAACCCCGTGCTGACGATCTTCGCCAACGCCTTCCGGATCATGCACGCCTGGGTGGGCTCCGGCGCCGACTACGTGCCGGGCTCGACAGCCCGAGGGAGGCCGGTGTGAGCCGTCCGCGACGTCGCGCCCGCGCCAACAGCTCGCACCGGTCCGCCCGCTGCCATGAGGACCCTCAGGCGTCTTCGCGTCCGGGGTTCTCGAGCCGGAAGAAGGTCGACTGGCGCCCGTCCTTGCGCTCCTCCTGGTAGAGGAAGTTCAGGGACCTGTCGTCGAAGGTCGCGAACCATTCCTCCCACGAGACGTGCCGGAGCGCCTCGTCCTGACCACCGAAGTCGATGCGCAGCACGCCGAGGTGGTCGTCGTGCTCGGTGCCCGGCACGGTCGCCGGAACCCCGTCGCGTTCCTCCGCCCACTGCCGGATGACCTCGTGGCTCGTGGTCGCCAGGCTCCGTCCGGCCCGCTCCGGCTCGTCCTCGGGCGAGGTGACCTCCTGGGAGTACTTCAGTGACTTCGACGAGTCCGGACCGCCGCGTACGCGACCCTGGTCGGGACCTGCGTCACCCGGGCCGCCGGAGCCGTCGCCAGCCCTGTCCCGCTCAGGCTCGCGGCCGCGGCCCGGGTCCTGCGCCGACTCGCTGCCTGCGTCCCGCCCGGACTCGCCGCGACGGTGGCGGTCACTGATCGCCTTGACGAGGTCCTCCTTGCGCATCGACGACGTACCGCCGACACCCTCCTCCTTGGCCCGCTCGCGGAGGTCGTCGAGCCTCATCTCACGGAGCTCGGTCTCAGACAGTTCCGGAGTGTTGGCTGTGTCATTACCACTCATACCGCTCGCTGTACCCCGCTGCGCTCAGGCAGTAACAGCAGGTGGACGTGGGCGACGTCCCCAGACCGGTCGTCCGGGGCCGCCTCGGCAGTGTGGAGCTCATCGGCGCGCTCCGCCCGGTGCCATGTGCACCACCTTCACCCGACTGAACTCGTCCAGCAGCTCGGGGCCGTAGCCGAAGCCGGCCCCGCTGTCTCCCCGAGGCTGGGCCGCGCCACCAGGTGCTCCGCCGAAGACGGCGTTCACCTTGACGGTGCCCACCGCCAGCTGCGCGACGGCTTGCTGGGCGTGCGCGAGATCGGGGGTCAGCACGGTCGCTGCCAGGCCGTACCGGCCTGAGTCTGCAGCCGTCAGACCCTCCTCGAAGCTCTCCACCACCATGACGGGAGCCACCGGCCCGAAGGTCTCCTCGCGCATCACCTCCATGTCGGGCGTGCACTCCCCGAGCACCGTGGCCGGGTACCACGCGCCAGGTCCCTCGGGCACGCGACCGCCCTCCAGGCACACGGCTCCCGCTGCCAGCGCGGCATCCACCTGGCCCGCCACCACCTCCCGCAACCGGCGGTCGACCAGCGGAGCCAGCGAGCGCGACCCGTTCAGCTCGCGTGCGCGGTATGACAGGGCCGCCAGGAAGGGCTTCGCGACCAGGCGGTGCACGTAGATCCGCTCCACCGACGTACAGATCTGGCCGCTGTTCGCGAAGGCGCCGAGGGCCGCCTGGTCCGCCGCCCAGACTGGATCCACCTCAGAGTCGACGAGCAGAGGGTCCTTTCCGCCGTTCTCGCGGATCACGTGCGCGCCGGTCTCCCGCGCCGCCAGGCTGATCGCTTGGCCGGTGGCGGTGGATCCCACGTGAGCGATGACGTCCGCGCCCGGGTGTGCCGCCAGGGCAGCGCCCGTCGCAGGGCCCCCGAGGACCGTGGTGAGGACGTTCGTCGGGAAGACAGGACCGAGGATCTCGCCGAGCAGCCGACCCAGGTGCGGGCAGCGCTCACTGGGCTTGTGGACCACGACGTTGCCTGACGCCAGGGCGGCCCCGATCAAGCCCGCCGCGACGGCCACCGGATCGTTCCAGGGCGTCAACAGCACCGCCACCCCACGGGGTTCGGCGATGGTGTAGTCGACCGCCCCGAAGGCACCCCTCAGCTGATGGCCCCGGTGCAGCGGGCCGAGCTCCCCGTACTGGCGCAGTGTCCCTGCGCCTGCGAGGAGGCCGCCAAGTGCCTCGTCGACCGGCCGGCCGGTCTCGCGGTGGTTCAGGGACGCGAGGTCGTCGGCGTTGGCAGCGAGCGCTTCGGCGGCCAGGACGAGCAGACGGCCCCGTTCGGCGGGCGCGGTCTGCCGCCAGGAGACTGACGCCTCGCGCCCTCGGCGTACTGCCTCGTCCAGTTCGGGAAGGGGCGTGCAGGGGATCGAGCCCACGGGGCTGCCGTCGTGGGGGTCCTCGATCGTCATGACCTCCGATGCGTCCTCCTCAGGGACCGAAGGAGTATCCGTCGGGGCGATGCGGAGCGCGGGATAGGTCATCTGAGTCTCTCCGTTCCGGTTCGGTCGGTTGTCCGTACGAGCGTGAGGGAAAGCAGATCTTCTTCACGATGCGGCTTCTGGCGTCCCGCTCCGGGCCCCGCACACCAGGTCGACCACCTCGGCCAGCGTCCGAGCGACGCGAGGGGCCGACGCAACCTCCTCGGGACGGGTGACCGACGTCGGCACCAGCACGGCCTGAGCTCCGGCTTCCGCGGCGGCGGCCATGTCCGTGCCGATGTCGCCGACCACCAGCGCGGTGCGTGGCATGACACCCAGCAAGCGGCAGGCGTCCAGCACCATGCCGGGAGCGGGCTTGCGGCAGGCGCAGCCGTCCTCGGGCCGATGCGGACAGCTCAGCACGACGTTGAACGGACCCAGAAGGGCCTGGACGCGGGCGTTCACCGCAGCAAGCTGCTGGTGCGATATCAGGCCCAGGCCGACGCCGGACTGGTTGCTGATCACGCCCACCCGGATGCCCTCGTGGCGGAGTCGGGCAAGGGCTTCCGCCGCCCCCGGCATCGGCTCGACGAGCTGCGGGTCACCGTTGAAGGGGACGTCAACGACGAGGGTGCCGTCCCGGTCGAACAGGACGGCCTTGGGCGGGCGCGGCAGATTAGCGGGCACATCACTTCGGTACCCGGCAGAAGTGCCTGCAAACAAACGCTGAATCATCCCTTGTGGACAGGGATTTGCCGGGCCTACTTCGCGGTGAGGATGACTGTCGAGCGTGGGCGGACGGCATACCGGCCCTGGCCCGGGGCGAGTGGCTGCGGCGGGTCGGTGAGGTCGTCAGGGGAGGGGAGGGCGGTGTCCACGAGCCGGTGCCAGCGCTGGTCGACGGGTAGGTCGGGCAGCGCGAAGTCGAGGGGCTGCCAGTAGGCGTTGAAGATGATGTGCAGGTGTTCCGCTGTTCCCGGTTGGGACAGCTCGAGAGCCAGGCTGTGCGAGCCGTCGCTGAAGTCGGGCTGGCCGATCTCGACGCCGTGCCAGGCGACGGTTGCACTGCCAGGCTCACCCCAGAAGTGACGATCGGTGAAGAGTGACAAGCCCTTCCGGACGTCCAGGAACCCCTGGACGAAGCGCAGCAGGTCGGCCGAGCCGGTGGTCAGGTCCCAGTCGTACCAGCTGGTCTCGTTGTCCTGGCAGTAGCCGTTGTTGTTGCCGTGCTGGGTGCGCCGGACCTCGTCGCCCATCAGCAGCATGGGTCGTCCCTGGGACACGAACAGGGCCGTCAGGAAGTTCTTGATCTGCTGCACTCGCAGCTGGTTGATGTCCGGGTCGTCGGTCGGGCCCTCGGCCCCGCAGTTCCAGCTGTCGTTGGTGTCGGCGCCGTCCCGGTTGTCCTCGCCGTTCGCCTGGTTGTGCTTGGCGCCGTACGACACCAGGTCGTTGAGGGTGAAGCCGTCGTGCGCGGTGACGAAGTTGATGCTGCGGGTGGGGTCGCGGTCCGGATGCTGGAAGAGGGAGGCGCTGCCCAGGAGGCTGTCGGCGAAGGTCCTGACCTGGCCGACATCGCCCTTGACGAACCGCCGCAGGTTGTCGCGATAGCACCCGTTCCACACGGCCCAGCGGTCACCGACGAAGGTGGTCACCTCGTACAGCCCTGCTGCGTCCCACGCTTCGGCGATGATCTTCGTCCCCGCCAGCACGGGATCGGTTTCGATGTCCCACAGGATCGGCGGGTCCACCAGCGGGGCACCGTCCTCGCCCCGGGAGAGCACCGCGGCCAGGTCGAACCGGAACCCGTCCACGTGCATGTGCTGGACCCAGTGGCGCAAGCAGTCCAGGATCAGTCGCCGCACGATCGTCTCGTTGGCGTTCACCGTGTTCCCGGTGCCCGTGAAGTCGTCGTACGTGCCGCGCGAGGCCGGGTCGACCATGTAGTAGGTGAGGTTGTCCAGGCCGCGCAGCGAGAGGATCGGCCCTCCCGTCCCGGCTTCGGCGGTGTGGTTGAACACGACGTCGAGGATCACCTCGATCCCGGCGCGGTGGAGCGCCTTGACCAGGTCACGGAAGTCGTCCACAGGGCCGAGCGGATGGCGACGGGAGCTGTACGGACTGTGCGGGGCGAACAGCGCCACCGGCTGGTAGCCCCAGTAGTTGGTCAGACCGTCAGGCGCGTCCTGCGGGTCGAACTGCTGCACCGGCATCAGCTCGACCGTCGTCACACCGAGGCCCCTCAGATAGGGGATCTTCTCGACCAGTCCCGCGTACGTGCCCCTCGTGGCTGCCGTGACGCCCGAGCTCGGGTGAGCGGTGAAGCCGCGTACGTGCATCTCGTAGATGATGCTGTCGTCGAAGGCCCTCTTCAGCGGCTGGTCGCCCTCCCAGTCATAGGCGTCGGGGTCGACGACGACGCTCTTGAGGGCGGTCGCGGTGTTGTCGCCCGCCCTGGCAGCGGCCGCACGCGAATAGCCCGTGGGCAGTGCCACGCTCAGCGCGTAGGGATCGACCAGCAGCTTCAGCGGGTCGAAGACCAGGCCCTGGTCCGGCTGGTACGGCCCGTCCGCGTAGTAGCCGTACAGCTGCCCGGCGCGCAGACCGGGAACGAAGACATGCCAGTAGTGATACGTACGGTTCAGGTCAGGACTGAGCCGAATCGACTCGGCGGGCGCCGCGTCGTCGGCCTGGTCGAACAACGCCAGCGTGATGCCCGTCGCGCTTCGCGAGTACACACAGAAGTTGACTCCCCCAGCGGCCACAGTCGCGCCCACTGGATACGACACGCCAGCGGAGCTCGCGGGGAACGAAAGGGACACTGCCGCCCGACCCACGTCGTTGCTCATCAGCTCACCTCGACGAAGAACGCTGAACTGTGTCGGTACCGGAGAAGGGACTTGAACCCTCACGCCTTTCGGCACAGGAACCTAAATCCTGCGTGTCTGCCAGTTCCACCACTCCGGCCGGCGAGACGAGTGTACGAGAGGGCGCACCCCCACTTGTCCACAGGGCGAGGACGGTTGCCTTGTCTCCTCGCCGGATGGGGCCCGACGCTCTGCAGGTGAAGAGAGCGCATCCGTGGCCCCTGCCCACGAGACCCACGACGAGGAGAGACCTGCTCGGACTCGGGATGACGGACCACATGCTGCGTAGCCGCGTCCTGTCGGGCGCGCTCGTGGCCGTGCGCCAGGGGGTCTTCGTCCGCGCCGATGCGTGGCCGGAGGACGCGGCGGGGCAGGCCATCCTCCGTGCCCGTGCCGAGCAGGCTGCGAACCCCGAGGGCGTGATGAGCCACCAGTCTGCGGCGCTGGTCCTCGGCCTTCCGGCACCGGGTTTCTTACGCTGGCACGAGCTTCCCGTCGCCATCACGCTCCCGGCCGGCCACAGCTCACGGACCCGCTCGACGGTGCATCACGTCGGCCCGCTCCCGGGCCACCACGTCGTGCTCGATGGTGAGGGGTACCGGACCACGACGGCGGCGCGCACAGCGGTGGATCTTGCCGCACGCCTGGACCTGCCCGAGGCGCTCGTGCTCCTCGACGGCGCAGCGCGCATGATCTGCGCCGCGTACGTGAGCACGCCGCGACGTCGCGACTACACGGCCGGCGCCTACATCACAGCGGCGCGTGACCTCTTGAGCGAGGCCGCCCGCACTGTCCGGGCGAGCGGGTTGCACGAGGCTGTCGCTGCGACACTCCCATGCCGGGAGTCGCCTGCCGAGTCCCTGTCGGCCGGCCACATGATCCGGGCCGGGATCCCGACGCCTTCCTTCCAGGCCATGGTCCGCACGGCGAAGGGAACCTACTTCCCGGACTTCCTCTGGAAGAAGGCTGGGCTCATCGGTGAGTGCGACGGCGCGGTGAAGTACACGGGCCCCGCCGCGGTCGTGGCGGAGAAGGAGCGAGAGCAGGACCTTCGCGACAACGGCTGGCGGTTCGTGAGGTGGCTACCGAAGGAGGTCATGCTCGAGCCCGCTCTGGTCATGGCGCGCATCGTCCGAGCTCTCGGCCTCTGACGGCTGCAAACCGCCAAAGTTGCGCTGTGGACTCCTATGGGAGGGGCCTGGAGTACTCCGACCGCCAAAGTTGCGCTCAGGATGTGCCAGCTCAGTCGATATGGGCGCAACTTTGGCGGTCGCCCCGCTCGACGGGCGCCGCGCGCTCCCCATAAGCGCAACTTCGGCGGTCAGCCCGGTTCGGTGACGGCCTCCGTCTCGTCGGTCACGACGACAGCCTCCTCGTCGTCTTCCACCCGTACGGGGGTAGCCCGGAGTGCGGGGTCCTCGATGCGGAACGCCCGTACCGGTCCGGGCTTCGGGGAAAAGGCGGTCTCGAACCGTACGGTCACCCAGCCGTGGCCGCTGCCCCACACCCACCCGGCACCCCACGCGTCGTGGGTCACGTCCTCCCCCGGCTGGTAACCGGGTACGGCATGGCGGACGGTCGGCGCGACCGTGTCGACCTGGAGCTCGTCAGGGCTCGACGACACGACCTCGAACAGTGCCTCCTGAGCCGCCGCCGTGAACCCGGACACGCCGACACCGAGGAGCCGGATGCCTTGGGCCACCTGCCCAGACGCACCGCGCAGCAGCTGCCGCGCCGACTCGGCGATGACCTCGCTGTCGTCCACGGCCCCCAGCAGGGTGCGGGACCGCGTGTGGGTCGTGAAGTCGCCGAGCTTGATCTTCACCGTGACGGTACGGGCGAACAGGCCGGCCCTTCGCAGCCGCTCGGCGACCCCGACGGCGTCACGCGAGACCTTCGCCTCGAGCACGGTCAGGTCCGAGATGTCGACGTCGAAGGTGTCCTCCACCGAGATCGACTTCACCTCGCGCTCAGGGCTGACCGGCCGGTCATCGTCGGCGACCGACAGCCGCGCGAGCTCGGTCGCCCAGGCCTGACCCACCTCCCGGCGCAGCTCGTTCGCGGAGGCCCGTCGAAGGTCGGCGACCGTCTGGATGCCCAGCCGGTCCAGCTTCTCCGCCGTGACGGGGCCGACCCCCGGGATCGCCCGTACAGCCAGGGGTGCAATGTGGTCGACCTCGGTCCCCGGGGGCACGAGGTGGATCCCGTCCGGCTTCGCGATCTCGGAGGCGAGCTTCGCCATGAACTTCGAGCTGCCCAGGCCCACGGATGCGGTCAGCCCTCCGGTCTCGGCCGTCACCCGCTCCCGTACAGCCCGAGCGAGCGCCAGCACGCAGTCCTCGTCGCCGACATCGACACGGCCGGCCGCGAGGTCGACGTACGCCTCGTCGAGGCTCACCGGCTCGACCAGCGGCGACAGCTCAGCGAGGATGCCCATGACGACACGCGATGCAGTCCTGTACGCACCGAACCGCCCGGACAGGAACGCGGCCCGAGGACACAGCCGACGTGCCTCGTGCATCGGCATGGCCGAGTGCACGCCGTACGCCCTCGCCTCGTACGACGCGGTCGACACCACGCCGCGGCCGCCCAGCCCGCCCACGATGACGGGCTTCCCGCGCAGCGAGGGCTTGTCACGCTGCTCGACGGACGCGAAGAAGGCGTCGAGGTCGAGATGGAGGATCGAGGCGGTCTGCCTCATGGGCGGGTCCTGGACATCGGCCACAGCCTACGAGGGCGAAAGAGGACATGAAGTAGCGTGCGTCAGGCCGACCCGTACAGCTGAGGAGGTCTCGTGCCCCGACCCGGTCCTGAGCGCCTGACCCCCGCGGACGAGGTGGACTGCCTCCCGTTGGTCTCCCGCGACCCCGAGGACCTGCTCGTGAACCTCGAGGCGATGGTGCGCTGGGCCGACAGTGCGCGCATGCGTCGCGAGATCATGGCGGCGATCGAGTTCCCGATCGACGACGTCTCGGCCTTCCTCACCGTCAACCAGCTCGTCTACCGGGGCGCGACCCGTCCCACGGACATCGCCGACGCGCTAGGCATCGGCCGGCCCAACGTGTCCCGGATCGCCGGTCGGCTGGTCGCCGAGGGACTGATCGTGCGCGTCGCCGACCCCCAGGACGAACGCGGCATCCTGCTCGCGCTCAGCCCGTCCGGACGTGTGTACGCCGAACGGATCGCCGCCATAGCGGAGGGACGGGTGAGGGCTGCTCTCGTGACCTGGACCGCTGCCGACGCAGCACAGCTGCGGGCCTTGTTCGCCCGTTTCGTACGATCCACCCTCGCGAACGACGAGGCAGACCTACGGGAGTTTCTGGTGCCGTAGAGCAAGAACTATTTGCAGCAATGAAGTAATCTGATACGTTTCAGGGATTCGCAGCCGGTTCTTCGAAGGAGAAGAGCATGACCGAGTCCCCCGCCCTCGACGAGCTGCGCGGCCTGCTCGCCGACCCGCCCAAAGAGACCCGCCCGGAGATCCGCTGGTGGCTCGCAGAGGGCGTGCACACCGACGAGACGCTGCGCACCGAGATCGAGGCTGCACACCGGCTCGGGTTCGGCGGCATGGAGTTCCTGGCCATGGACGAGGAAGGTGTCGACCACGCCCGCTACGGCTGGGGCTCCGAGGAGTGGACGCACGACTCGGAGGTCGTCGTCACGGAGACCACCGCCCGCTGCATGGGCGTGAGCTTCACGTCCGGTACGAACTGGTCGAACGCGAACCTGCCCACCATCACCCCGGACGAGCCCGCGGCCGCCCAGGAGCTCGACGTCGTCACCGAGGAACTCGCCTCCGGCGCCACCCGTCGGGGGCCGCTCACCCGGATCGACCTCGAGGCGCCGCTCC
>JACRAA010000106.1 GCA_016213595.1 Actinomycetota bacterium
CGACGACGAGGAGCCAGAACCGCAGCGTGAGGGGTGCGTCGCCGTCGCCCACCGCGTTCGGCTGCTCCGTGGCACCTCGCGCCGAGGGGACCCGGCGCTTGATCAGTGGCGGAGGCGTCCGGACCCTGCCCATCCGACTGCGATCTGGCTCATGCGCCATGAGGTCGTCGCATCCTCCCCGGGTCTTCGCGCCTAACGCTTGTGTGAAAGGGATTCCCCGCCCGACTGTACCGGCCGGGCGGGATGGACACCGTTGGGGAGACCCTCCCGGGTCATGGTTGGGTGTCAGGAGAAGGTCGTGCGCGGGGCAGTGCAGGTGTCGCGCACGGCGGTGCGGGAGCGCCGGGCCGTGGAGATGGCGGTGCGAGGCGCGCCGCGTGGTGGAGGGGGAGGTACAGGCGTGAGTCGCCAGGATGTGCTGGTGAGGGGACGGGCTGTACTGACGCGCTCGGCCCGAGAGCTGCGTACCCGTGAGTCCATCGCCCAGGTGGTCGCCATGGCGGGCGGCGCCCTCACGCTGCTCGTCGCACCGTTCGTGTTCCGCGAGACCGGAACGCCGCTCTCCGGGCTCACGTCCGTGGCGACCGTGACCTCGATCCTCGTCGCCGTCCTCGGCGGCGGAGCGTTCGCGACCTCGTACGTACGGATCGCCCGCCGGACCGTACGGTGGCGGCGCCGCCTCACCGTCTGGCGCGTCTGGGATGCGGTGGCGCTGACGATCGCTGCCGCCGCCATGGCCACGATGGCGTCCCTCGCCGCGTTCAACGTCTTCCAGCGGATGTTCCAGGGCGTGCTGCTCGGCCGGATCGCCGCCACCTTGATGTGCGGGGTCACCGTGAGCACCTGCTGCTACCTCCTCACGCTCATCGCCCAGAGCATGAGCAGCTCAGGCGTGGCCGTACTGCTCGGCTCGTTCCTCGGCGCCGGCGGAGTCGCCGCGACGCTGACTGCCGATGACCCCGGCTGGTGGCAGTCGAACTTCAGCGCACTCGGCGTCACCACCGAGACCTCCGCCTCGGCGTTCAACTTCACCGTCATCACCGCCGGCGTCGTCCTGACGACGCTGGGTGACTACGTCGCGGACGACCTCGAGCAGTGGCCTGGCGTGACGCGGGAAACCAACCGCTCGGTCCGCGTGCTGCTCATCGCCATCGGGCTGGCGCTCATCGGGCTGGGGACGATCCCGGTGGACCAGAGCCGCCTCGTCCACGACATCTTCGCTGTCAGCTCCATCGTCGGGTTCGGCGGGCTCATCCTCGCGACCCCGTTCCTGCTGCGCGGACTCCCGCGCCCGTTCCTGCTGAGCACCGCGGCGCTCGGCGCCCTGATCGTCGGGATCGTGGCGCTGTGGAAGCCGTTCCACGTCTACAACTTCACGGCCGTCGAGCTCCTCAGCGTGCTCGTCATCTTCGCGTGGCTGGGGCTGCTCACCCGTACCGTCGGCGGGGGTCCACCCGTCGTCGAGGAGGAGACGGAGGCTGTACGGGACGTGGGCGAGGTCATCGCGGTACCGGACGCGAGCGAGGCCATGGCTGTACGGGACGGGACCGGCGTCAGGGCTGTACAGGACGCGAGCGAGGCCATGGCTGTACGGGGCGGGTGCGAGTTCGCTGTACCGGACGGCCCCGCGGTCGCGGCGCAGCCTGCCGAGACGCCCCCCACGGCTCTCGCGGCAGGGCCGGGTGGGAGCGGCCGGAGGGTGCCATCGGCCGGGCTCGTGGCGGCGGCCGGGGCCGGCCTGGCTGCGGGAGCTGTACTGGCAACCCTGCTCCGCCGGAGGTCCTGACCCGTACAAGGTCTCTCGCCGGCGGGTACAGGGTCTCTCGCGGACGGGTACAGGGTCTCTCGCCGACGGGTACAGGGTCTCTCGCCGGCGGGTACAAGGTCTCTCGCCGACGGGTACAGGATCTCTCGGCGACCGGTACAGGGTCTCTCGCGGGCGGGCCGACGGGGGCTAGGGGCGGCGGATGCCTGCTGCCACCCGGTCGAAGCGCGCCTTGTCGAGCTTCTCCGCGCGTCCGCGCACGTCGTCGGGGTGGATGCGAACGATCCGGTCGACCCTGGCGCGCGAGACCCGGCGACGGGTATCCCAGGCGCCGGTGCCGATGGTGACCCAGTGTCCGCCCTCGTCGCTGTCCGGGTCGGCGAGCGTCAGCACGACGCCGAGCAGCCAGTCACCGTCCCGGCCGACGAGCAGGACGGGCCGCTCCTTGCCCTGCGTGTGGTCCTCCTCCTCCGGCACCCAGGCGGTGACGACCTCGCCCGGGTCGGGAATCTTCCCGGTGTGCGGGGCGTACGTGATCTGGGGACGGCCCTTGAAGTCGCCGGGGTAGCGGATCGACAGCTTCGGCGCTCGCCGGTCGTCCGACGCGGGGCGGCGCGCCCCGGTCGCGCGCCGCACGGTCCCCGTCGCCTGCCGGGCTGCCGTGCGCAACACGTCCTTCGCGATCCGGTCCAACGAGCCGAGCAGCTGGTCTCTCAGGGAGGTCACGATGCCTCGCGCCTGTACCGCGGCTGGATCCCGTACCGGACGTTCTCGGCCCAGCCCCGGCGAAGCACGGGGGCCGTACGCATCGTGCCCCACGCCTCGATGTAGCGCCGCACCTCCGGGAGCCACAGCAGGGCGGCGGCGACGGCGATCGGGACGATGGACACCGTGGCGAGCGGGTTGAGCAGGTACGTGAGGCCCGAGATCGCGACCGCGACGAGGCCTCCGATCCGGGCCCAGCGCCGACCGTTCCAGGCGTTGTACGCGATGGTGCCGCATGCCGTCGCGACCAGCGCACCGATCGCGCCGATCGTCAGCACCATGACGATCGTGAGGAACGACACCGGTTCTGGCTTGGTCCACTCGAGCACTCGGGCCGCGCTGTGGTAGCCCGTCACCGTGGCCGCGTCCCAGAGAACCTTGACGAGGCCGACCGACGAGAGAACAGCACCGGCGACGAACAGGGCGACCGCGATCCCCAGGACCACGGGCCGCGCGGGCTCACCCGTCCGTCGGCTCACGGGATAGGTACCGA
>JACRAA010000111.1 GCA_016213595.1 Actinomycetota bacterium
CGGCGCCGTGCGCGCTCGCCACCGCCCTCTACCGGTTCGGGCTGGCCGGCAACCTGTCGGGCGTCATCCTGGCCAACCTCGTGCCGTCGGTGCCGTTCGTCATCATGACGATGACGCCGGTCGTCGAGCCGCTGGACCCGGCGCTGGAGAACTCCGCACGCATGTGCGGCGCAGGTACAGGCGTGATCTTCCGGCGCATCCTCATGCCGATGCTCGTCCCCGGCATGCTGGCGGCCGGCATCCTCGTGCTGGTCCGTACGGTCGGCATGTTCGAGCTCACGTTCCTGACGAGTGGCAACAGCTCGCAGACCATCGTCGTGGCCCTGTTCAACTCCATGAACGCGGCCGGCATCCGTGCCCAGCAGTCCGTGGACGCGATGGCGGTCATGTACATGCTGATGATGCTGATCATCCTGCTGGTCGCCCTGAGGTTCGTGAACCCGACCCAGCTCGTGGCGAGGGTCAAGGAGGCCCCGCAGGACTGACGCGGCGCCGGGTTCGTCGGGGACGTCGGAGTCTCCTAGGCTCTCGGTCATGGCTGTCACACGGGACGTACTCATCGAGATCCTGGCCGAAGCGGACCCGGTCGGGCTCATCGCGAGGGGCGCTCCTCGGGACGCGTATGCGGCAGAGGCGGACGAGATCCTCGCGCTGCAGGGCGTTCCGACCCTGACCGAGGTCACCGGTGTCTTCACGGTCAGCTTCAGTGAGCCAGGAGCGTGCACGCGAGAGACTGCCCGCTGGATCACCGAGGAGATGGGGCGTCGAGCGGGCTGAGCTCGGCATCTCGGTGACCATGCGGTACGTGCTCGCCCGACCTGCTCGCCCGGTCAGACGGGTCGGGTCCCGGCGGCGTAGCGCAGGAACACCTCATGGGCCCCGCCCAGTACGTCGCTCAGCGTCAGCTCCACAGGGTTCTGGTACTCCGGTACGTGCACGATGCGCAGGCCGTCGCCACCCACGACCTGGGGCGACACCGTGAGGAACAGCTCGTTGACGAGACCCTGCCCCAGCAGGTGGCCGAGGATCGTCGGACCGCCTTCGCTCAGCACCCGGCCCAGCCCTGCCCCTCGCAGTGTCTGCAACGCCTCGCGGACTGAGGGCCGTCCGTCCTCACCCGCGGAGACCTCAAGGATGTGGGCATTCCGATCCGGGCGCGACGTGTCCGAGCCGGCGGCACTGATCAGCCAAGGACGCGTGTCAGGCCCGGTCTCGGAGAAGACGGGCAGGGCCGGATCGAGGTCGTGACGGCCGATGAGGACTGCCAGCACAGGGCGGGGTGCCTGGCCACGCTGGACTCGAAGCTCCTGGAGCTCCTCGGGGAGGTCGATAGCGCCGTAGCCCTCCGCCCGTACGGTCCCCGCGCCCACCAGCAGCACGTCGCACCAGGCTCGTAGCGCCACGAGGAGCAGCTGGTCCGCCGGCCCTGTCAGGTGGCCGACCCGCCCGTTCACCGTGGCACGGCCGTCCACCGAGGCGACCATGTTGGCTCGCACACCGAGATCCGTCCCCAGCCACTCCAACAGCTCGGACGACCCGAGCGGGTCGCCGCTGGGAATGCGTCGCCGCAGCACTGGCATGCCCCCACCGTTGTCCTATCCAGGAGAACCTTCAAGACCGGGCAGGCATGACGCGGCCGGCGGTTCAGCAGGGCTTGCCTCGGAGGCGGCCGACGCAGCTGCCGCGCACCCTCTCGCTGGACAGCCCCTGCGCCGCTAGCGTGAGTCGCGGAAGGGAGCAGCATGGGAATCCTGGCGGTGGACCTGTTCATCACACTCGACGGCGTGTACCAGGCGCCGGGCGGTCCCGACGAGGACGGTTCCGAGGGTTTCGAGTACGGCGGATGGCAGGCGCCGTACATGGATGACGAGTCAGGCGCGACGATCGGCGCCGGCATCGAGCGGCTGGACGCGCTTCTTCTGGGCCGGAGGACGTACGACATCTTCGCGGGCTACTGGCCCCATCACGGTGACAACCCGGTCGGGGCGAAGCTCAACGCGGTGCCCAAGTTCGTCGCATCGCACACCCTCACCGACCCGTCCTGGGAGGGCACCAGCGTGGTGTCGGACATCGGGCCGCAGGTGCGGGCTCTGAAGGACCGCTTCGACGAGATCCACGTCATCGGCAGCGGCGCCCTTGCCCGCAGCCTCGTCGCGGAAGACCTCGTCGACCGGCTGAACCTCTACCTCTACCCTGTCGTCTTCGGAACCGGCAAGCGTCTGTTCGACGGAGCCGTCCCCGCGGCGTTCCGACTCGCCGAGCGGCCCGTCGCGTTCCCCAAGGGGTCGGTGTCGCTGGTGTACGAACGGGCCGGAGTGCCCGTCACCGGCATCGCGATGGGCGACTGACCCAGTCCCGGACTGGTCCACCTCGCCCCGGCTTCGCAGCGTTTGCACCGGTCACTTCCCCTAGGCCCGTGGGGGAGCGTGCAATGATCCAGCGATGAGCAGTGAGGCGCCTATCAGCCGGGGGGCTCCCCACGACGACTCGGAGAGCCTGCGTACAGTCCTCATCGCGCTCGGCGCCAACGTGGTGATCGCGGTGCTCAAGTCCGTGGTCGCCGTGGTCACCGGCTCGGCGTCCATGGTGGCCGAAGCGGCGCACTCGTGGTCCGACGCAGGCAACGAGGTGTTCCTCCTCATCGCCGAGAGTCGCTCCGGGAAGCCTGCAGACGCGCGGCATCCGCTCGGATACGGCCGCGAGGCGTACGTGTGGTCAATGATCGCCGCCTTCGGGCTGTTCGCCGTCGGCGCTGCCGTCTCGGTCATCCACGGCATCAGCGCCCTGGCCGCGAACAGGGAGGACACGAGCTACCTGTGGGCGTACGTCGTCCTGGCCGGGGCGTTCGTGCTGGAGGGGATCTCCTTCCTGCAGGCACGCGGACAGCTCCGGGCCGGTGCCGCCCGGGCGGACATGCCTCGTCTCGACTACCTCGCCAGGACGTCCAACCCCCTGCTGCGCGCCGTGTTCTTCGAGGACGCGGCCGCGCTCGTCGGGATCGTCATCGCCGCGCTCGGCGTGGCACTGCACGAGATCACGGGCAACGGGGTCTGGGACGCTCTCGGCTCGATCCTCGTCGGTCTCCTGCTGGGGGTCGTCGCCGTCTACCTGCTGGCCCGAAACATGACGTTCCTCGTCGGGCAGGTGGCCGACCACCGGTACAGCGACGCGGTTCTCAGCTGGCTCTTGGAGCGCAAGGAGGTGCAGGACGTCACCTACCTGCACCTCGAGTACGTGGGGCCGCAGCGCATCTTCGTCGTGGGCGCCGTCGACCTGGCCGGCAACAACCCCGAGAACCAGGCGGCCGAACAGCTCGAGACGCTCGAGAAGGCGCTGGAGCGGGACTCAGTGGTCACCCGAGCCGTGCTGTCGCTCGCCGCGCCCGGCCAGGCTCCCTTGCGGCTGACCGGCTTATGACAAGGGCTTACGCCACGAGCCCCACGGCCACCACGAACACCAGCTGGCTGACCTCGACGAGAGCGCCCATGAGGTCTCCCGTCAGACCACCGAACCGGCGGATGAGGCGTCGCTGAGCCAGCCAGGCCACCAGCCAGGACAGCGTCGCCGCCAGCCCGAAGGCCACCGCACCACGGGACCCTGAGGCCCAGCTCCCGGCGAGCACGGACACGACCAGGACGCCCAGAGTCGACAAGGCCCAGCTTCGTCCCGACGTGACCCCGGAGAACAGCGCGCCGAACCCTCCCGGTCGGGCGCTCGGCGCCCATCCTCCCGTACCGGTCAGCACGGCCACCCGCCCGACCATCGGGAGACAGGCGAGAGCGGCCAGCAGCCTGGGGCCGGTCAGGTGCGGCGAGGAGAGCGCCGCGGCGTCGACGAGCAGGACGAGGACCAGGGCGGCGACACCCATCGGGCCGATGTCGGAGCGCTTCATGATCGCCAGCGCCTCCGCCGCCGGTCGCCGCGAGCCGATGCCATCCGCAGTGTCGGCGAGGCCGTCGAGGTGCATCGCCCCGGTGACGGCCGCGAGCAGGGCCAGGGCGAGGACGCCGGCCAGCAGAGAGCCGCCGCCGAGCCACTGGATGGCGCCGGCCACAACCGCCGCCGCGACACCGATGAGCAGGCCGACCCAGGGCAGCGCGAGGGCGGCCCGACGTGCGCTGTCCCGGTCGATGTCGATGGGCGGCACCGGCACGATCGTGAACACGCTCACTGCCGCGTGGAACGCCCCCGGGCGGCGCATCTCAGGCGCCCAGCCGGAGCGGCAGCCCGGCGACGACCAGCCACACCTCGTCGCACACGGCAGCCACCTTGAGGTTCAGGATGCCCATCTCGTCGCGGAACAGGCGTCCGCCGGGGGTACTCGGCACCAGCCCTTGCCCCACCTCGTTGGTCACGAGGACGACGTCACGGGTTGTGTGCTCGAGAGCGTCCACCAACGACGCAACGCGGGACGCGAGCAGCTGGGCAGGGTCCGGTACGGCGTCGAGACCGCCTGACGCCACAGCGGACCCCGCACCGGAAACGGAGGCCCCCGTCCACCACTCCGCCGAGGCGTCCCACCCCTCATCAGTCGCCGGCCACCCCTCACCGGGCGCGTCGGGCCAGCAGCCGCACTCGTCCATGACCCGGCTGAGCCACACCGTGAGGCAGTCCACGAGCACCGGAGGCCCCGGCTCAGCGAGCACATCGGCGACGGCGAGGGTCTCGACCGTGCGCCAGCTCGCGGGCCGCCTCGCGCGGTGCGCCGCAACACGGGCCGCCCACTCGGTGTCGTCCCGGCGCCCCTGGGAGGTGGCGACGTACGTGACGTCGACTGCACCGCTCAGCAGCCCCTCGGCATGGTGGGACTTGCCGGAGCGAGCCCCGCCGATGATCAGGCGAGCGGTCATTCCTTGCCCGACACCCCGGCTGACGCGAACGTCGCCATCTCGCGCAGGATCTTCGCGGAGGCCTGGACGACGGGCAGCGCGGTGAGCGCGCCGGAGCCCTCGCCGAGGCGCAGGTTCATCGCGAGGATCGGTCGAAGGCCAAGGCTGTCGAGGGCTGCCCGGATGCCGGGCTCGGCGCCGTCGTGACCTGCGATGAGGTAGCCGCGAGCATCGGGGCACATGGCGACGGCCGCCAGCGC
>JACRAA010000117.1 GCA_016213595.1 Actinomycetota bacterium
CGCGGCGGCAGCGGTCGCGCAGGTCGAGACGCTGGGCGTGCCCGCCCGGGTCGCCCGGGTCCAGGTCCTCGACCGTGGTGAGGGTCCGGAGGCCGCTGCCCGGGTCGCGCGCTACCGGGCGCTGCTGGCCGACCGCGACGCCGTCGTCCTCGTCGGCCACACCCTGGACGACCAGGCCGAGACCGTGCTCCTCGGCCTCGCCAGGGGGTCGGGGACGCGGTCGCTGGCCGGGATGGCCCAGCGGCAAGGGCGTCTGCTGCGGCCGCTGCTCGGTGTCCGGCGCTCCGAGACCGAGGCGGCATGCGGGGAGGCGGGGCTGGAGCCGTGGTCCGACCCTCACAACGCCGACCCCGCGTACAGCCGGAGCCGTCTCCGCGCGGCGCTCGCCACGCTCGCCGACGTGCTCGGCCCGGGCCTGCCCGAGGCGCTCGCCCGTACCGCGGAGCTGTGCCGCGCTGACGCCGACCTCCTCGACGTGCTCGCGGCGAAGGTGCTCGTCGAGGCATCCCAGGAAGGGGGCCGGGTCAGCATCCCGACGCTCCAGGCGGCCGACCGCGCGCTGCGGGACCGCGCCCTCCTCACCTGGCTGCGGCGGGAGGGAGTGGGGGACGTGTCAGCAGGGCATGTACGAGCTGTCGCCGAGCTCCTCACCGACTGGAGGGGACAGGCGGGCGTCGACGTTCGGGGCGCTCGCGTCGTCCGCGAGGGACCTCTGTTGGCCGTTGTCAGAGGCCCGTTCGACCCACCCCAGGGGCTCGCCCGGGAGTAGAGTCCAGGCATGAGCAGGAGGCTCGGTTCTCTGCTCTACGCCGCGCTCCTGGTGGTGGCTCTCGGCGCCGGCTGCGCACTGCCCCGCGCGGTCCCGACCTCCGTCCTCGCCCCGGCTCCTTACGCGTCGACGGCCACCGCTGCCGTCTCCTCCGTCTCGTCGTCGGCGTCACCCACGCCGACCGTCAGCCCGCCCATGACCACCTCGATCTCGCCCGACGTGCGTACGACGACCGCCCCCACCACAACCGGGCCCGGCACCACGACCCGCCAGGCGACCACGACCGGGGCCGCGACGAACCCCGGCACGTGCGCGATCTCGTCGACCCTCCTGGGCAAGGAGCTCACCGAGGTCCCTGGCGGGGCGAAGGTGGTTGCTCTCACGTTCGACGCGGGCGCCAACGCGCGAGGGGTTCCGTCGATCCTCGCCACCCTGGCCGGGCGCCGGGCGCCGGGCACGTTCTTCCTCACGGGCGCGTTCGTCAACGCCTTCCCCGCCGATTCGCGAACGATCGCGGCCTCGTACCCCGTCGGCAACCACACCCAGACCCACCCCGACCTGACCCAGCTCACCTCTGCGCAGGGCCTCGCCGAGATCCGTGCCGGCGCCGCCTCCATCGTCCGGGTCACCGGCACTGACCCCCGCCCGTACTTCCGCTTCCCCTACGGCGCGGTGAGCTCACGAGTGATCAGCCTCGTCAACGGTGAGTGCTACGTACCGTTCCGCTGGACCGTGGACACGCTCGGGTGGAAGGGGACCGCGGGCGGGATCAGCGCCGCTGTCGTCGTACAGAGGGTGGTCGACACCCTGCGTCCCGGCGCGATCGTCCTCATGCACGTGGGATCCAACCCGGACGACGGGACGACGTTCGACGCGGACGCCCTCCCGCGCCTGATCGACGAGATCCGCGCCCGGGGCTACACGCTCGTCACCCTCGAACGGGTGCTGCCGGCCTCGCCGTAGCCCGCACTCGTGCCCTCCGAGGGTCCGGGTCGGCTGGGATAGGGTTTGGGCGTGGATCTGCGCGATGTCTCCGACGACCTGTCCCGAGTCCTCTACACGAAGACCCAGCTCGACGAGCGGCTGGCGCAGATCGCGGCCCAGGTGGACGTCGACTACGCCGGCAAGGAGCTGCTGCTGGTGGGGGTGCTCAACGGGGCCGTCATGGTCATGGCTGACCTGTCGAGGGCGCTGACCATCCACTGCGAGATGGACTGGATGGCCATCTCCTCGTACGGCTCGGGCACGTCGAGCTCAGGAGTCGTCCGGATCCTCAAGGACCTCAACTCCAACCTGCTGGGCCGCCATGTGCTCGTCGTCGAGGACATCGTCGACACGGGCCTCACGCTGGCCTACCTGCTCGAGAACCTGCGGTCCCGAAAGCCCGCGAGCCTCCATGTCATGGCGATGTTCCGCAAGCCGGAGGCGGCTCGCAACGACATCGACGTGAAGTACGTGGGCTTCGACATCCCCAACGAGTTCGTCGTGGGGTACGGGCTCGACTACGCCGGGCGGTACCGGAACCTCTCGGGTCTCGGCACCCTGGCGCCGCACGTCTACAGCTGACGGCCCCAGGGCGAACGCGTCAGCGAGCGCTGAGCGGGGAACGAGTCAGCGAGCGCTGAGCGGGGAACGAGCTCAGCGCGGCAGCACCGCGACGAAGTCACGCGAGGACGGCTGCAGGTAGCGCGACGGGTTCACCGACGAGTTCGGGGGCGGCAGCACGGCCGGTACGGCACTGCCGGGGGACGGGTGGCTGTACGTGATGTAGTTCGTCCAGTCCGGGTTGATGTCGAGCTCCATCGCGTTCACCGCGCCCGCATCTTGCAGGACCGCTGCCAGTGACTGGATGTTCAGCGCGGGACCCACGACGAACACGACAGAGCCATCCGCCCTCACGCCGATCCCGGTCCGCCACACGTACGCCGCGTTCCCGACCGTCTTGCCCCACACCGCGGCACTCGCCTGGGTGACGGCCGGGGACACGACGCCGTTCTCGATCACCATGTCGAGGTTCTGGCGGACGGCGGCCACGTCAGAGCCGGGCGTCCCACCCGGCCACGACTGGACGCGCAGCCGGCCGTCGGTCGTCACCACCATCGACGCCGCTCCCTGGCGCAGCCCGACGACGGACTGCCCGTTCTGCCAGTAGCCGCCCCGCGCGTCGTTCATGAGGAAGCCGGAATTGAACGTGGCGAGGACGGAGTCGATCTCCTGAGGGGTGATGCTGTTCTCGGGCGTGACGCCGGGGCCGGGCACCTTGTAGCCCGGGTGCAGCGTGAAGCGGAGCAGCTTCGGGTCCATCCAGACGACCTGCACGTAGTACGACGTGTGCTGGGAGTCCGGGCGCAGCGACGCCGCGCGCGCGGCCGGCATGCCGTTCACCGCGTACAGGTCCCGCCAGGTCCCCTCGCCGGGCACGGGCGCGCCGACGAGTGATGCCAGTGCGCCGGGGGGTGGGGTGACGTTCTTGCTGGCACGGGAGGTGCTCGTGCTGGGCACCGTCGACGCCGGGGAGACGGTGGGGAGGCCTCCGGCGATCGTGCCTCCGACCGTGGGGGCGGTACGGGAGTACTGCACCTGCTCCAGGCCCGTCACCAACCAGCCGAGACCATGGTCGCGGCCCCACTCCGCGAGACGTGCTGCAGTCGAGTCGGTCCCCGGTGCCGTGAGCGCGGGCGCGACCGACGCGGTCGTCGAGACGACGAGGAGCACCACCACGGCGATCACGCCCGTACGGATGGCCCGGAACCGGCGTGAACGGACCGGCGGCAGATCCTCGTCGCGTCGGGTGACGGACGCCTGCTTCGCGTCTGAGCTCATCGCCAGTACTTCTCCTCGTGATCGGGACATGCAGCGTCGTGCCTGGTCGTTGGGGGAGATCAGCATGGCTCGGGCGCCGTAAGCGTTACGCCTGGAAACGGGTAAGGCGCGGTGAAATATGCGGAGTGAGCCTCCCGCAGCCCTAGCCGACACCCCGCGCAAGTGGCTCGGATGCCCGCCCAGAGCGACGCGAGACGGCTGCTTAGGTCCCGCTGGTAGGGTCACTGTCTTGTTGGCGTCCTTCCAAGGCAGGTAATGACAACCTTTCAGCGCATGCTCCGCGGCCCGTTCCTGTGGATCCTGATCGTGATCCTCGCCGCCAGCTGGGTCATCCAGCTGACCGGCCAGATCACGGGGTACAAGGACGTCCCGACGAGCCAGGTCATCCAGCTCATCAACAGCGACACCCCGCTCAAAGAGGTGATCCTCACCGACACCGAGCAGTCGATCGAGGTCAC
>JACRAA010000109.1 GCA_016213595.1 Actinomycetota bacterium
CACTCCCGATCGTTCGTTGATTCGGCCTAGGCCCCGCTTGACAGCCCGGGCACGGCCGCGCCCACCCATGACATGGGTGACCGACAGGACACTCTACGCCGCACGCCTGCACGAGCCCAAATCGCCGGTACAGCCAACCCGGGCAGGCTGCTCGCAGCTGCGCTGAAGTGGGTCTCAACCCTCAGCGGCCCGACGCGTGGGCGGCGATGTCCTTGCGGAGCTCCGGCGGCAGCGCGAAGACGAGGTTCTCCTCGGTGAGCCGCTCCTCGGTGGCCGGCGGGAAGCCGCGGGAGACGAGGAAGTCCAGCACTCCCTGCACGAGCTCGTCGGGAACCGAGGCTCCGGAGGTCACACCGACGCTGTCGACACCCTCCAGCCACGCCTCGTCGATCTCGCCGGCGTTGTCCACGCGGTGCGACGCGCCCGCGCCCGCCTCCAGGGCGACCTCGACGAGCCGTACGGAGTTGGACGAGTTGCGCGAGCCGACGACGATGACGAGGTCGCAGGCGGGGGCGAGCTGCTTGACGGCCGACTGCCGGTTCTGGGTCGCGTAGCAGATGTCGTCGCTGGGGGGGTCGAGGAGCAGGGGGAACTTTTCCCGCAGCCTGGACACCGTCTCGTACGTCTCGTCCACGCTCAGCGTCGTCTGGGACAGCCACGCGACCTTGGTCGGGTCCTTGACCTCGATGCCCGCCACGTCGTCGGGGTGCTGGACGAGCGTGATGTGCTCGGGCGCCTCCCCCGTCGTCCCCTCCACCTCCTCGTGGCCGGCGTGGCCGATGAGGAGGATCTCGACGCCGTCGGCGGCGAACCTGCTCGCCTCCTTGTGCACCTTGGTTACCAAGGGGCAGGTCGCGTCGATCGTCTTGAGGCCTCGCGCCGCGGCCTCCGCATGGACAGCGGGCGAGACGCCGTGCGCGGAGAACACCACCGTCGAGCCTGCGGGCACCTCGCCGAGCTCCTCGACGAAGACCGCCCCCCGGGCCTCGAGATCCTCCACGACGTGGCGGTTGTGCACGATCTGCTTGCGCACGTACACAGGGGGTCCGTACGTGTCGAGAGCCCGCTCCACGGTCACGACCGCTCGGTCGACGCCGGCGCAGTAGCCGCGCGGCGCAGCCAGGAGGACCCGCTTGCTCTCAGACATGGGGCCAGTGTAGGTGGGGCGCCGGGGGGTGAGGCCCCGCAGACAGGCGGTGGGCAGCCGCCGGCTCCGTACCCGCAAGGGTCCTGCCGGCCATCCTCACACCGCTTGGCGCGAGAACCCCTTCTCGCGGTACATGTCCACGCTCTGCCGGAGCGCCTCGAGGAAGTACGGCGGGAACGCCATGCCGTTCCGGTTCGCCCACAGCAGCCTGGCCTCGAGCCTGCCCATGTCCTTCGCGTACCTCTCGAGCTCCAGGTCGAGCTCGAGCCCCACAAGGACGGCACCGAGCTGCGCCTGGTACTCCGGGACGTAGTTCGTGCCGACGAGCGCGAACCCCTTCTCGCGGAGGACGCGGGCGAGGAACATCTGCCACGGGGCAAGGACCTCGTCCTGGACCATCTGGGTCGCCGACATCTGGTAGAACGCGTAGTGGCCAGGTTCCTGGCGCTTGATCTGGCCGATGACGGTCCGAGAGATCGCCGTCTCCCCCAGCCGGTCGAGCTGGGTGGTCAAGCGGCTGTACGCGACGACGGCCTGCTTCTCGGTCGCAGCCCCGGTCAGGTAGTACAGGAAGCGGCTGATCTCCTGCACGGCCGGCAGGTGGGCCAGCGCGCCCAGCAGCTTCATCCGCATCGGGATGCCGAGGAACACCTCGGCAGGCGGCAGCCCGAGGTCGACCTGGAGCCGGTCCAGGATGAGGCCGTGCGCGATCTCCTGAGGCTGCCACACGTCCTGGTAGAAGTAGCGGTCGAGCTCCGAGACGCCCGGCAGGAGGGTGAGCAGCTCCAGCACGTTCCGGTCGACCTCCAGCTCGACCCTCGCGAGGTAGTCGATGACCGGCGCCAACCTCTCGCGGACGACGACCGGCTCCAGGATGGTCCGGTCGACGGAGTCGAGACGGATGGGAGGATGCTCGTCCTGCAGGATCAGGACGTGCTGCATGATCGCCGCGCTGGTGATCGTCGCCCGAGCCATTGGCGGAGCATATCCACGCCGGATCACCTGACGGAACGATCGTTCTGTTTCGTTCTGGTGACGTTCATCGGGACGCAGCGGGCACCACCCTCAGGACTGCTCGGTCAGGACCTGTCCTTCGGCGTCGGGGACGGGGTGCGATGGCACGATCGCCCGGATCACCGAGCCGTCCTCACGGATCGAGCCTTCGATGTCGCGGACGGACGGCCGCCCCTTGAGGACCTGGAACGGGGCCAGGGGCACGACGGTGGCCCCCCCTGCGCCGACGTGGACGGGGACGCCCTGGACGATGACGTCGACGGGCTCGCCCCGCGGCGTCTCATGGGTGAGGGTGAGCGTGCCGGACTCGACACGGACGCGCACCCGGGAGCCTCGCAGCGTGAGGGGGAAGCTGAGGTACTCCCAGCCCTGGGGCAGCCGCGGGTCGAAGGTGATCGTGCCCCCGTAGTCGCGCATGCCGCCGAACCCGCCGACGAGAGCACTCCACACGCCGCCCGCGGACGCGACGTGGACCCCCGCGTCCGCGTTGTGGTGGAGGTCCGCGAGGTCGACGTGGATCGCGGCGTTGAAGTAGCGCGCCGCCAGGTCGACGTAGCCCACCTCGGCCGCGATGATCGCCTGGACGACCCAGGACAGGGTGGAGTCGCCGGTGGTCAGCGGGTCGTAGTACTCGAAGTCCGCGCGCTTCTCCGTCGCCGTGAACTCGTTGCTCTGCAGGTACAACGCGAGCACGACGTCGGCCTGCTTGAGCACCTGGTGCCGGTAGATCACGAGCGGGTGGTAGTGCAGGAGGAGGGGCCTCTTGTCCATGGGTGTCTTGGACAGGTCCCAGATCTCCTTCTCCAGAAAGTCGGCGTCCTGCGGGTGGATGCCGAAGGCGTCGTCGTAGGGGATGAACATCGCCTCGGCCGCCCGGGAGAACTCCGCGATCTCCTCGCCCGTCAAGGACAGCCGCCGCACCGCGTTCTCGTACGCCGCGCGGTCGCGCTTGGCCAGCTGGTACAGCTCTCGCACCGCGGCGCGCAGGTTGGCCCGCGCCATGACGTTGGTGAAGAGGTTGTCGTTGACGACGGTCGTGTACTCGTCCGGCCCGGTGACGCCGTGGATGTGGAACAGTGCATGGCCGTCGAACCTCCGCCAGAAGCCGAGGTCGGCCCACAGCCGCGCTGTCTCGACGAGGATGTCGATCGCCTCTCGGCCGAGGAAGTCGACGTCGCCCGTCGCCGCCACGTACTGGGAGAGGGCATGGGCCACGTCCGCGTCGATGTGGTACTGGGCGGTGCCCGCGGCGTAGTACGCGGAGGCCTCCTCCCCGTTGATCGTGCGCCAGGGGAAGAGCGCGCCACGCTGGTTGAGGTCGGACGCACGGCGTCTGGCCGCGTCGAGCATGTTGTAGCGGAACCTCAGGGCGTTGCGTGCGTACTGGGGCGAGGTGTACGTGAGGAACGGCAGCAGGTAGATCTCCGTGTCCCAGAAGTAGTGGCCGTCGTAGCCCGAGCCCGTCACGCCCTTCACGGGGATGCCGGCCCCTTCGGCCCTGGCTGCCGCCTGGATCACCTGGAAGAGGTTCCACCGTACGGCCTGCTGCAGCTCGGGCTGGCCGCCGATCTCGATGTCGCTCCGCTCCCAGAACGCCTCGAGCCACGACCGCTGCGCCGCGAGGACGGCCTGGATCCCGTTCTCCTTCACCCGGTCGAGCGTCCGTCGGCACCGGTCCACGAGCTCGCGCGTGGGGACGCCGCGGGAGGTGTGGTAGCTGACGACCTTCGTGATCCTGGTCGTGACACCCGGGGTCGCGTTGAACCGGAAGACATGCTTCGCGAGGTCGTCCTCGATCTGGGTCCGCTCCTCGTAGGCGTCGGTGGTCTCGATGGAGTGGTCTGCGGCGACGGCGAGCGTCATGCCCGAGGTGGTGACCTCGTACGCCAGGACGGCGCGCCCGCCCCCCTCCCACTTCGACCGCGGCTGCAGCACGCGCTCCTTGAGGTTCGCCGCACGGCGCGGGTCCCAGCCGGCCCCCATCGCCTGGGCCGCGACGTGGAACTCGTCCTCGCCGTCCTGCCGGTTGAGGATCTCGCAGCTCACGGTGACCGGGGCCGGCTCGTCGAGCATGGTGATCTCGTAGTCCATGACGGCCAGATGACGCTCGGTCAACGAGACCATCCGCCGGGACCGCAGCCGGACCCGCTTTCCCGCGGGTGTGCGCCACACGAGCTCCCTGGTCAGGAGACCGTCGCGGAACGAGAGCGTCCGCTCGTACACCTCGAGCTCCGCGACGCTCAGGAGCAGCGGCTCGTCGTCGACGTAGAGCCGCATCGTCTTGACGTCCGGTGCGTTGACGATGGTCTGGCCGACGGTCGCGAAGCCGAACGCGTCCTCGGCGTGGTGGATCGGCCATACCTCGTGGAAGCCGTTGATGAACGTGCCGTGGGCGTACGCGTCGCGACCCTCCTCGACGTTGCCCCGCATCCCCAGGTAGCCGTTGCCGACGGCGAACAGGGTCTCCGTGACGCCGAGGTCACGGCTGTCGTAGCGCGTCTCCCGCAGGTTCCACGGGTCCACCGGGAAGCGGCTGCGGTCGATCGGGTCGCCGTCCACGAACTGCTTCATCAGGTTCTCCCCCAGCCACGGTTCGCCGAGCCAGACTAGTCCTCCGCACGCGGCGCCGGCATCTGCCCCAGGCGTGTCCTTCCCCGAGTATCACCAGGGCCGACAGTCTGCTCGTACAGTGCGGGCAGTACCCCGGCCGACACGGGTGCCGGGTCCTGGATGGAGAGCCCCAAGGAGGCGCCATGCCGAGCAGGAGCGAGTCAGCCATCATCACCTACCGTGCCCTGCGGATGGGCGTCGTCGCAGCGGCGAGCCTGCTGCTGGCGTCGCTCGCGCTCGAGGTCATCCGTACGCACGGCCTGGAGCTGACCTCGATCAGCGCGTCCTTCTACTCCCCCGTCCGGAACGTGTTCGTCGGCGTCCTCGTGGCGACCGGGATGGCCCTGGTCGTCATCATGGGGCGCGAGCAGGGTGAGGACGAGGCGCTCAACCTCGCGGGCATGCTGGCCCCGACGATCGGCCTGCTGCCGACGACGGTCGGGCCATCAGCGCCCGGAGCCTGCCAGGAGGGTGTCGCGAAGTGCATCCCGCACGCGACCCTGGTCGACGTCGAGAACAACGTGAGCTCCCTGCTCGTCCTCGGCCTCGTCGTGCTCATCGGGGCTCTCGTCTACGTGCTGCGCACCTACGGGACGCGCCCGGTACGGCTGCGCCGGATGATCCTTCCCGCCGCCCTGTGGCTCGGGTCCGCACTGCTGTGGCTGTTCGCTCACGAGCTCGTGCTCGTCCACGGCCACAACCTCGCCGCGTTCTTCTTCTTCCTGCTGCTGGCCTACGTCGCGCACATCAACGCCCAGGACCCGCCCGAGGGGAAGACCGTCCTTGGACTGACGCCGAAGGCCTACCATCGCGGGTACCGGGTCATCAGCACGGCGATGACGGTCACGATCGTCCTCACGGCCGTGTACGACATCGCGATCCTCCTCCGCTGGCTGCCCGACGCCTACCCGCAGTGGTTCTTCGTCGCGGAGGCGGTGCTCCTCCTCCTCTTCGTCGCGTTCTGGATCCTCCAGACCGCTCACTTCTGGCGCGACGGGGTGCCCGACACCGACGACGGGGACGGCCAGGAGCTGGGTGAGGACACCTAGGCGGAGGTCGTCAGGACCCGGGCGGTACCAGTCCGGTGTGGTGGGCGGCGAACGCGAGCAGGTCCGCCCACTCGGCTGCCATGACCTGGGCGGGCTTTCCGGCCCCGTGACCGGTCGAGGTCTCGATGCGGGTGAGGATGGGCGCCGCGCCTGCCTGGGCGTGCTGGAGAGCCGCGGTGAACTTGTGGCTGTGCAGCGGGACCACGCGGTCGTCGTGGTCACCTGTGGCGACGAGCGTGGCCGGGTAGGTCGTGCCGTCGACGACGTTGTGCAACGGTGAGTACCCAAGCTCGACCTGGAAGTCTTCCGGGTCGTCAGGGTTGCCATAGTCGGACATCCAGGCCGCCCCGATCGTGAACTTGTGGAACCGCAGCAGGTCGAGCACGCCGACCGTGGGCAGCGCCACCGCGAAGAGGTCAGGTCGCTGAGTCATGGCTGCTCCCACCAGGAGACCCCCGTTGCTCCGGCCGTGGATCGCGAGCTGCTCCCGTGTGGTGACACCGGTCTCGATGCAGTGTTCAGCGACGGCGATGAAGTCGTCGAAGACGTGCTGCTTGTGGTCGAGCCGCCCGTCGTCGTACCAGGCCGAGCCGTACTCGCCGCCTCCGCGCAGGTTGGCGATGACGAGCACGCCACCGGCAGCCAGCCAGCCCGACCATCCCGGCCGGTAGTCCGCGAGCACCGGGATCTTGAAGCCTCCGTACCCGTACAGCAGGGTCGGTGACGGGCTCGCGGGCGCGTTGGCGGGCCGGATGAGGAAGTACGGGACCTGGGTGCCGTCCGCGCTCGTCGCGCAAGCCCGCTCGACGGTGTACGGCCCGGCGACGCCGGACCCCGAGTCGACGAGGTGCAACGCACGCGTCGCACCCGTCTCGCTGTCGACCTCGTACGCGGCGGTGGGCTCCGTCACCGTCGAGACACCGACATAGGCGTGGCGCCGCTTCGGTGAGCCGTCGGAGGAGACGACGGCTCCGGCCGGAAGGTCGACGACGCCCAGGTCCGTACCGTCCAGGCTGTAGCGGCTGATCCTCGGCGTTGCGTCGACGAGCCGTTCGACGAGGAGGTGCTCGCCGGAGGCGGTGACGGCGGCGATCACGTCGTCCCCCTCGGCGACCAGGGTCGTGCTCCTCTCCGCGTCCTCACCGGCGACTGCGGCGTCCAGGTCGAACCAGACGAGCCGTCCGCGCGGCGCGTCGAGGTCGGTCAGGACGAGCAGCCGGGCACCCTCACCAGGCTCGCCCACGGACCTGACCACGCTGTACTCCGCGTCGGGCCGGGCCACGAGCGTCACCCGGTCCCCGATCCGGGTGCGGCCGTCCTCGGTCACCAACGGGTGGACCCAGAGCATGTTCCGGTTCTCGGTCCCCTGCCGCGGGAGCAGCCACAGCCAGTGGCCGTCAGCGCTGACGTCCCAGTCGAAGATGACCCGGTCCAGCTCCGGCAGGTCAGCGACGAGCTCGTCGGCGTCCGTACCGAGCGTGTGCCGCATCACACGCGGACGCCCCAGGGCCTCGGTCTGGGTGCCGACCGCATCCCCGGGGTCGCTGAACGCGTTGTAGAGGTACGAGGCGTTGTCGGGGAGCCAGGTCGGCTCGGCGAACTTCGTCACCAGCTCCGGCTCACCGGTGTCCTCACCGCTGGCCAGGTCGAGGACGTGGACCCGTTGCCAGTCCGAGCCGGCGTCCGACCTTGCGACAGCCATGCGCCGGCCGTCGTCGCTGACCGTGAACGTGCTCAGCGAGCTGGTGCCGTCCTCGGACCATGACGACGGGTCGAGGATCACCCGTCCGGAGGGGTCGCTGGCCTCAGCGACTGTGCGCCCCACGTACCACACGTCCTGGGGCACGGTGCCGTCGTTGCGGTTGAGGAAGTACCAGCCCCCGTACCCGTGCGGGATGCCGGCCCGCGGCCTGGCCGCCACCGTGCGCATCGTCTCCGCGAACCAGGAACGCGCAGGCAGCCTCGCCAGGTAGTCCTCCGTGACCGACCGCTGCGCCTCGACCCACGCCCGGGTCTCGTCGGAGTCGGGGTCCTCGAGCCAGCGGTACGGGTCGTCGACCCTGTGGCCGTGGAGCATCTCGGTGGTGGAGTCTCGCCGGCTCTCGGGGTACGTCACGCCCGTGATTCTAGGCAGGCGGTCCGTCCGGTACGGATCGGCGAGCCGGGCGGAATCCTTGGTGGCTCGCGGCGAGGTTGGCTCGCAGCGCGGCGCGGCGCTGACACCATTTCGGCATGACGTCTCCTGGCATGAACCCCGGCCCGCGCTCCGTCGTCACAGGCCTGTCCGGGAACGAGCTCTTCTGCATCGACAGGCTCGGGTACCGAGCGGGCGAGCTCCTGGTCGGCAACAGCGTGTACTCCCTCGGCCTGCTGGGCGGCATCGGGAGCGCCTTCACGGCGATGGCGGGCGGCGAGGTGACCCAGATCACGGAGATGATCACGGCGGGACGCCACCTGTCGACCCAACGCCTCATGAACGAGATGCGGCAAGCGTCCGCGCACGGTGCGACCGGCATGTCGAGCGAGCTCATCTTCCACGCCGGCAACGTCGAGTTCCTGTCGGTCGCCTCAGGGCTGTACCGCAAGGACGGCCAGCCACCGCAGTGGGCGTTCACCACCGCCGCCGACGCGCAGGAGCTGTGGTGCCAGGAGGACGCGGGGTACGCACCCGTCGCGTTCGTCATGGGCAACGTCGCCTACTCCATCGGTGTCGGCCGTGGCATCACCGGTGCCTTCAAGCAGCTCCAGAAGGGCGAGGTCAAGCAGTACTCCGACGTCTTCACCCACACCCGGAACCTGGCACTGCGCAGGATCGTCGGCGAGGCCCAGTCCGTCGGCGCCAACGCCGTCGTGGGGATCAAGACGTCGATCCTGCCGTTCGGCGCCACCGGGGTGCAGGAGATGCTCATGGTCGGCACCGCCGCTCGCCACGACATGTCCGATGCGCACTTCGCCCGGATGGGCGTCACCACGAGCGACCTCACCGCCGAGGAGACCTGGAACCTGGCGAAGATCGGCTACTCGCCGCTCATGCTCGTCCTGGGGACGAGCGTCTACTCCCTCGGCTTCGTCGGGGGCCTCATGGCGTCGTTCAAGAACTACGTCAAGGGCGAGATCTCGGAGCTCACGGACCTCATCTATGCGGCCCGGGAGGAGTCGCTGGGGAAGGTACGGGCCCAGGCCTCGTCCATCGGGGCGGACGACGTCGTCGGCGTGAAGACCTACATCTACGACCTCGGGAGCGGGCTCATCGAGTTCCTCGCCATCGGCACGGCGGTCAAGAAGACCGACAGCGCCAGAACCGCGACGGACATACTGCCTGCCCAGGCGATCATCCGGGACAAGGACACGTTCGTGAACGCGGCCGAGCGGGGCTACGGGGTGAGCCTCACCCAGGAGTGAGCGCGTCAGGTCAGGCCGAGACCACCGACACGTCCAGGACGTTGGCAGCCTCCCTGACCACGCTGAGCAGCTCCTCCGAGGGCTCCACCTCGAGCCGGATCGTCGCCACGGCGGCCTCCGACCCTTCGAAGACCGTGTTCGACATCTCCTGGACGTTGATGCCGGCGTGGCTCACGGCGTCGAGGCAGGCTGCGAGCACGCCGGGACGGTCGAGGTGGCGCACGACCAGCGAGCAGACGGCGGGCGTCGTCACCGCGATGTTCACGGCGTTCGGCACGTCGCCCGTCGCCGCGAAGACCGTGATGATCCGTACGGCCTCGGCGGCGATCGCCTCCTGCGCCTGAGCGGTCGAGGCGCCGATGTGGTGGGTGCCGTACACGCCGGAGCTGGCGCCGATGCCGCCGGGGTACTCGCCACTCCCCCCGGTCGGCTCGTTCGCGTACACGTCGAGCCCGGCCCGTACGCCCTTGTCGGACACGGCGGCCGCCAGCGCCTCCTCGTCCACGACCTCACCGCGCGAGGTGTTGACGAACAGGGCGCCCGGCTTCAGGGCCGCGAAGAACTCCCTGCCGCACAGCCCTCGGGTGCCGTCGTTGAGCGCGAGGTGGACGCTCACGACGTCGGCGGACTCCGCGACGGCCAGCGGCGACGGCAGTGCGACGACGCCGAGCTCCTCGGCGCGCTCCGGGGTGAGGCTGCGGCTCCAGGCGACGACCTTCATCCCGAAGCCCTTGGCCCGCGGAATCATCGCCCCCCCGATGCCGCCGACGCCGATGAGGCCCAGCGTCCTGCCGTACAGCCCTGCAGCCTTCGAGTAGGCCGACTTGTTCCACCGGCCCTCCCGCAGGTCGACGGCGTTGTCGACGATGCGCCGGTCCAGCGCGAGGATGAGGCCGAACGCCAGCTCCGCGACCGCCACGGAGTTCTTGCCGGGGCAGTTGGACACGTAGATGCCGCGCTTGGACGCCGCGCCCACGTCGATCGTGTTGTAGCCCGCACCGGCCCGCACGACGAGCTTCAGTGGTCCTGCAGCCAGCACCTCCTCGGGGACCTTGGTGCTGCGGACGACGAGAACATCGGGCCGCTGGGCGGCCACGGCCTCGGCGAGCACGGTTCCGGAGAGCTGGGGGTCGACGGTGACGTCCATGCCAGCGGCGGTCAGGGCGTCGATGCCCGAGCGCTCGAAGGAGTCAGCGATGAGTACGCGCATGGGCTGAGCCTAGGGCTACCCCTTTCGGCCTGCTACGTCGCCTGCCGTCCCCGTCCTGCGTCGGCGGATCTCAGCCCCAGCAGAGGCAGAACGGGTGACCGGCAGGATCCGTGTAGACGACGAACCCGGATGAAGCCTGGAGGTCGCCCCGCTGGACGACCTGGGCACCCAGCCGTCGGGCTTCGGCGTCGGCGGCCGCGATGTCGCCGACGTGGAGGTCCAGGTGGGCCTGTTGCTGCTGGTCGCCGCCCGGCCACTGTGGCGGTACGTGGTTCGGCGCGAGCTGGATGGCAAGAACCGTCCGTCCACCGACCTGGACGTCGTGCCAGTCCCAGTCCTTCTCGACGCTTCCGCCGTACATGGCGGCCCAGAACGTGCTCTCGGCCTCGAGGTCGGGGGCGTCGAGCACGATGGTGGTCCTCAGGATGTCCATCGCCACATGAAAGCACCCACCGCCGACACTTCTCGACCGGCCTTTGTCACGTAGCTCATGAACGCGGCAGCGGCCCCGGCTCCCC